>NZ_KV830184.1:0-46054 GCF_001836705.1 Neisseria sp. HMSC061B04 | reverse complement strand
CTAGCATAACTGCTAATCTACGTCAGCCCCAAAATTTATCAATGTAGATAGGTTGAATGTGGATTTAATCCGCGAAGTCAATCCTTTCAGGGACGCATATGAAGTCTTGTCCAAAAATGTGGACGCGCCGCTCTTGAAAGCGATTCAGGATTATGTGCAGGCAGACCGCATCCAAATGACGGAAGATGAGGCCGCTATGCTGTGGCCGCGTATCAATGAATTTGTCCGCACCAACAATCGGATGCCTGACAAGGATTCAGACGACCCCTTGGAAAAACGCATGGGCGAGGCCTTAATCTATATCCGCAACAAAAAAGCGGAACACATGGCAAGGGGCTGAATATGTTGCTAAAAGGTATGCGCGTTGATTCTAAAATCAACAGTTTGGACGATATTTTCAATCATGACGATTTAGGCCTGCTTGCCGATGTCAAACCGATTGCAGCCAAAGCCGATGCCGATGCAATGGTTTTACAAACATTCGGCGAAGTCGAAGCGTTTTTCAGACGGCATGGACGTTTACCGAATAAAGACGGTAATTTGGCTGAGAAAATTTTAGACAGGAAATGGCAAGCCTTGCTGAACAACAAACAGCATAGTGAAACCCTCCGACAATACGATACGCTCAATCTGCTGAGGCCGTCTGAAAAAACGGAATGCTGCAAAGCTGAAAATGTGGTTACGCTGGAAGACATCTTCAACAATGACGATTTGAACCTGCTCGACGTGGGCAATACGGATATTTTCAGGATAGAACACATCCAGCAGCGGACGATAAATGGTGCTCCCTATACGGACGAAGACAATGCGGTACGGCAACCCTGTGCGGACTTTTGGCGGTTTGAAGCTTGGTTCAAACAAATCCACCATATGCTCAAACACGGTAAAGCCCATTTTGAACGCCTCAAAACTGAAACCTTCCTTCAGCCGGGCGATGTGTTCCTATTGCACGGGGCTTTGTGTTACGTCGCTGATTTTGCAGAGACGGAAGACAGGAAAAGTACAAGGGGAAACAGACGGTTACGCGTTATTTATGAAAACGGGACGGAATCTAACATCTTGACCCGTTCGCTCGCTCGCGCTGTCTATAAAGATGAAAACGGTAAAAAAGTCATGCTGTCCGATACCGAAGCCCTGCCGGATATTTTGACTGCCGATAATCAACCGGATTTGGTAACAGGACACCTTTACATCGTCAAACTGCTTCAACCCAAACCGCAGCTTGCCGCCTATAAAAATCTCTATAAAATAGGCTTCACTACGGATACGGTAGAAACCAGAATCGCTAATTCGGAAAACGATACTGCTTTCTTGGAAAGCAAAGTTGTCCCTGTATTGTCTTTTGAATGCCGCAATATCAATCCGCATACGTTCGAGCGTTTATTGCATGCCTTCTTTGCTGCACAAAAACTGAATATCCGCCTGATGGGAAAAAACGGGAAAAGTTACATTCCCAACGAATGGTTTGATGTCAGATTGGATGTCATTGAACAAGCCGCCGAATATATTGTCAACGGTACAATTAACCAATACAGAATGGACAACACAACTGGGAAAATTGTTCAAAAACTGACGAATTAAAACAGTTTAACAATTAGGGGATTCTATCCTTATGCCCTTTCGGCATTGTCCTTACCAATATTGGTTTAATTTGCAGCAATTCTTATTGCCATTTATCCCTCAAATTAAAGGCCGTCTGAAAACTTCAGACGGCCTCTGCAATTCAGCTTAAAGACTTAAGTCTTATGCCAAACCTTTTGCTTTCAACACTTCCAGCATGGTAGTGCCCAATTCGGCAGGGCTGCGGGTGTAGGCGATGCCGGCTTTTTCGAAAGCGGCGAATTTTTCTTCGGCAGTACCTTTACCACCGGAGATAATCGCACCTGCGTGGCCCATACGTTTGCCTTTAGGAGCGGTAACACCAGCAATGTAACCTACAACAGGTTTGGTTACGTTGGATTGGATGTATTCGGCTGCTTCTTCTTCCGCAGCACCACCGATTTCACCGATCATGATGATGGCGTCGGTATCTGGGTCTTCTTGGAAGAGTTTCAGTGCGTCGATTTGGTTCATACCAGGAATCGGGTCGCCGCCGATACCGATACAGGTTGATTGACCCAAGCCCAGTTTGGTAGTTTGTGCCACGGCTTCGTAAGTCAATGTACCGGAACGGGAAATGATACCGATGCGGCCAGGTTGGTGGATGTGGCCCGGCATAATACCGATTTTGCACTCGCCCGGAGTAATCACGCCCGGGCAGTTAGGGCCGACCAAGCGGGTACCGTTGCCGTTGGTTTCCAGATAGCGTTTGGCTTTGAGCATGTCCAAAGTAGGCACGCCTTCGGTAATCACAACGACCAAGCCTACGCCGGAATCAACGGCTTCAACGATAGAATCCAATACAAACGGAGCGGGAACGTAAATTACAGATGCGTCCGCGCCGGTTTCTTTAACGGCTTCTTTCATGGTGTTGAACACAGGCAGGTCCAGGTGGGTTTGACCGCCTTTACCCGGGGTAACGCCGCCGACAACTTTAGTGCCGTAAGCCAGAGCTTGTTCGGAGTGGAAAGTACCGTTTTTACCGGTGAAACCTTGAACCAATACTTTGGTGTCTTTATTAATCAATACGCTCATTCTTTTCTCCTTAGGCGTTTACGGCTGCAACAATTTTTTCGGCTGCGTCATTCAGGCCGTCTGCAGAAGTCAGTTTCAGACCTGATTCGTTCAGGATTTTCGCGCCGAGTTCGGCGTTGTTACCTTCCAAACGAACAACGACAGGAACGTTGACGTTGATTTCTTTAACGGCTGCCACGATGGCTTCCGCAATCATGTCGCAACGTACGATACCGCCGAAGATGTTGATCAATACGCCTTTAACGGATTTGTCTTCCAGAATCAGTTTGAACGCTTCAACCACGCGGTCTTTGGTTGCGCCGCCGCCAACGTCCAAGAAGTTGGCAGGTTGGCCGCCTTTGAGTTTGATGATGTCCATAGTGGCCATCGCCAAACCGGCACCGTTAACCATACAGCCGATGTTGCCTTCCAGGGCAACATAGTTCAGGTCGAATTCGGAAGCTTTCAGCTCACGTTCGTTTTCTTGAGATTTGTCGCGCAAAGCGGCAATTTTCGGCAGGCGGTAGAGCGCGTTGCTGTCGATACCGATTTTGCCGTCCACACAGGCCAAGTCGCCGTTTTCACGGACTGCCAATGGATTTACTTCAAACAGGGCGAAGTCGTTTTCGACAAACGCTTTGTACGCGCCGGTCATCAGTTTGACGAACTCGTTGATTTGTTTGTCTTTCAAGCCCAGTTGGAAGGCAACTTCGCGAGCTTGGCAAGGTTGCAGGCCGACCAGCGGATCAACGGTTACTTTGAAGATTTTTTCTGGAGTTTCGGCAGCAACTTTTTCGATTTCCACGCCGCCTTCGGTAGAAGCCATGAATGTAACGCGGCGGGTAGAACGGTCAACCACTGCGCCCAAGTACAGCTCGGTTTGAACCGGATACATGTCTTCGCAAACCAAAACGCTGTTGACAGGTTGGCCGTTGGCATCGGTTTGATAAGTTACCAAGTTGGTGCCAATCAGGCTTTCAGCCACTTCTTTAGCTTCTTCGCGGCTTTTAACGACTTTTACGCCGCCCGCTTTACCGCGGCCGCCGGCGTGTACTTGTGCTTTGACAACAGCGAATTTGCCGCCCAATTTGTCGTAAGCTGCAGCGGCTTCTTCGCCGTTGTGTGCCAAAATACCGCCTTGTACGGGCAAACCGTAGCTAGCCAGCAGTTCTTTAGCCTGATACTCGTGTAAATTCATGGATTTCTCCTTAAGGTGAGTGGGTTTTAGGAATCGCCCTGCGGCCAATCCCATATTTTCAGACGGCCCTACTATTTACTGAAGGGCAACCACATCCGCGCCAGCAGATACATGGTTGCGCCGCCTCCCCCGAGAATAAAAAAGACAATGCCTTTTTTACGCGAATTCGGGCAGAGCAGATAAACGGCAAGGCTGAAACTGATAAACAACAATGCCACGCGCCAAACCAATTCTTTATCTTTGAAACGGTTGAGCGTATAAGTTTCGGTCATCATCACATACATCTGCCACAATGCGGCCATACACATGCTGATGATGCCCGCCGGTATAAAGAAAATACCGACTATTTCTTTGTTCATAATGAATGTAAATGCTGTGTGTTTGTCTGACGGAATTATAAATCAGAAAACGAAGCTATCGAAACATTCAATTTGTCGAAGGCCTTAAGGCCGTCTGAAAAATTTCAGACGGCCTTAATGTCTATCAACCGTGCAAAGCGCGTTTGTCGGCCGCCAAGGCAGCTTCGTGAACCACTTCGGACAAGGTTGGGTGGGCATGGATGATGCGGGCGATGTCTTCGCTGCTGGCGAAGAATTCGAGCGCAGTCACGCCTTCGGTAACCAATTCGCTGACAACCGGGCCAATCATGTGTACGCCCAAGATGCGGTCGGTTTTGGCATCTGCCAATACTTTAACCGTGCCTTTGGCTTTGCCCATGGCCAATGCGCGACCGTTTGCACCGAAACCTGAAGTACCTTTTTTGTACTCCACACCTTCGGCTTTGAGTTGCTCTTCGGTTTTACCCACCCAAGCGATTTCAGGGTCGGTGTAAATCACGAACGGTACGTTGTTGAAGTCGATATGCGGTTTTTGACCGGCAATGCGCTCTGCAACGGCTACGCCTTCGTCGCTGGCTTTGTGTGCCAACATCGGGCCGCGAACCACGTCGCCGATTGCCCATACGTTAGGCAGGTTGGTACGGCATTCGCCGTCCACTTTGATAAAGCCGCGTTCGTCTTTTTCCAAGCCGACGGCTTCGGCGTTCAGACCTTTAGTGTTTGGAATACGGCCGATAGCGACGATGAGTTTGTCGAAGACTTCGGTTTTAGCTTCGCCTGCGGCAGTTTGATAGGCAACGGACACGCCTTTGCCTTCAGATTTGATGTCGCCGATTTTCACGCCCAGTTCGATGTTCAAACCTTGCTCTTTGGTAAAGTATTTGAAGGCTTCTTTGGCGATTTGTTGGTCTGCGGCAGCCAGGAAGGTCGGCGCGGCTTCAAGAATAGTAACTTCCGCACCCACGCGGTTCCATACGGAACCCATTTCCAAACCAATCACGCCGGAACCGATCACGCCGAGTTTGGCAGGCACTTCGGTCAGGTTTAATGCGCCTTCGTTGTCCAATACGTTTACATTGTCGATGGCGACTTGCGGCAGCGGACGCGGTACGGAACCGGTCGCTACGATGACGTGTTTGGCTTCGATAACGGTTTTCTCGCCTTTGTTATCGACTTCGATTTGGTAAGCATCGCCGTTTTTACCGGCAAAGGAAGCAGTACCAAACAGGCTGGTTACTTTGTTTTTTTGGAACAGGAATTTCACGCCACCGGTCAGTTTGGTCACGATGGCATCTTTGCGCTCAATCATTTTGGCCGCGTCGAATTTTACGTCGCCGACAGTGATACCGTGTTCGGCAAACTCGTGTTGCGCTGCGTGGAAATGTTCGCTGGATTGCAACAGGGCTTTGGAAGGAATACAGCCTACGTTCAAGCAAGTACCGCCTAAGGCAGGGGCATCGCCAGCTTTGTTGACGCCTGCATCGACGCACGCGGTTTTGAAACCCAGTTGCGCGGCACGGATGGCGGCAACGTATCCGCCCGGGCCTGCACCAATCACTACTACATCATATTGAGACATCATGTCATCCTTTGCTTTTGGCAGTATCTCAAAATAAAAACGATACTTTTTTGTTTCTTTTTTATTTTGAATGACTGCGTTTTGATGGTTTTAAGAAAAGGCCGTCTGAAAGTCCATATCTGCCGATTCATTCGAATCAAATGTTTCAGACGGCCTCAATCGTTCGTTGAGCCTATTGTAGCACGATACTACATTACGCTACATCTAAATAAAAATTCAGACGGCCTTTTCATTAATAAATAAAAGGCCGTCTGAAACGATTACAGATCCAACAACAGGCGTGCAGGGTCTTCCAACGCGTCTTTAATGGCTACCAAAGTCAATACAGCTTCGCGGCCGTCAATGATACGGTGGTCGTAAGACAGAGCCAGATACATCATTGGACGGACAACAACTTGGCCGTTTTCAACCACAGCGCGCTCTTTAGTGGCGTGCATACCCAAAATCGCAGATTGAGGCGGGTTGATGATCGGGGTAGACATCATAGAACCGAAAGTACCGCCGTTGGTAATACTGAATGTACCACCGGTCAGATCTTCGATAGCAATTTTGCCGTCTTTGGCTTTTTTCGCGTAATCAACAATTGCTTGTTCGATGTCGGCAATGCTCATTTGGTCGGCATCGCGCAAGATAGGCACAACCAAACCGCGTGGGCTGCCAATCGCGATACCGATGTCGAAGTAGCCGTGGTACACGATGTCTTTGCCGTCAACAGAAGCATTCACAACCGGATATTTTTTCAGGGCGGCAACCGCGGCTTTAACGAAGAAGGACATGAAGCCCAGTTTTACGCCGTGTTCTTTCTCGAATTTTTCTTTGTACTTCGCACGCAAGTCCATGATTGGTTTCATGTTGACTTCGTTGAATGTAGTCAGAATGGCGTTTTCTTGTTGAGAAGCCAAGAGGCGTTCTGCAACACGGGCACGCAAGCGGCTCATTGGTACGCGTTCTTCAGGACGTGCGCCGGCAGGAAGTGCAACGGCAGGAGCAGCGGCTGCGGCAGGTTTGGCAGCGGCATTTTGTACGTCTTCTTTCAAGACGCGACCGTCACGGCCGGAGCCTTGCAATGCGTTCACGTCGACACCGGTCTCGGCAGCCAGTTTGGCAGCGGCAGGCATAGCGGCGTTGTTTTGTGCGGCAGCTGGAGCAGCGGC
The DNA here is from genome assembly GCF_001836705.1 of Neisseria sp. HMSC061B04. Lineage (NCBI taxonomy): Bacteria > Pseudomonadati > Pseudomonadota > Betaproteobacteria > Neisseriales > Neisseriaceae > Neisseria > Neisseria sp. HMSC061B04. Next base: position 39,172 of record NZ_KV830184.1, on the reverse strand, counting down.
TGGGGCAGCTTCGGCAGGCGCGGCGGCAGGTGCTTCAGCGGCGGCAGAGGCAGCTGTATCGATACGTGCCAAAACTTGGTCGGCAACAACGGTTTCACCGTCTTGCGCTACGATTTCAACCAATACGCCGGCTTGTGGAGAAGGTACTTCCAAAACCACTTTGTCAGTTTCGATATCGATCAGGATTTCGTCACGGGCAACTGCTTCGCCAACTTTTTTCTTCCATTCCAAGAGCGTGCCTTCAGATACGCTTTCAGACAGCATAGGTACTTTTACATCAATAATCATTTTGTGTCTCCAATGGCCCTTTCAGACGGCCTGTTGTGTGTTTTTAATTCTGCATATGGGCATTCCGCCTGAACAATTTCAAACGGAATGCCACCAGGCTTACAACGCCAAAGCGTCTTCAACCAATTGTTTCAATTGAGCAATGTGTTTGCTTGAGTAGCCCACTGCAGGCGATGCGCTGCTTGGACGACCGGCATAAGACAGTTTTTGCTCTTCGCTGATAACACCTTCGATACGGTGGCGGATTTGGTAGAACGCGCCTTGGTTTTTCGGCTCTTCTTGCGCCCAAACCACAGATTTTGCGTTCGGATATTTCGCCAGTTCAGCTTTAACCTCTTCGTATGGGAACGGATACAGCTGCTCAACGCGGACAATAGCAACATCATCTTCCAGTTTACGCTCGGCACGGCCAGCTTCCAAGTCATAGTAAACCTGACCGGCACACAATACTACGCGTTTCACGCTGTCGTTGCTTGCGCGTTCGGCAGTATCGCCGATAACCGGACGGAAAGTCGAACCTTCGGTGAAGTTTTCCAGCGGGCTCATTGCACCTTTGAAGCGCAACAGGCGTTTGGACATGAAAATCACCAGCGGTTTGCGGTATGAACCCAAAACTTGGCGTTGCAAGAGGTGGAACATTTGCGACGCTTCAGACGGCATGATGACTTGCATATTGTTCTCAGAACACAGTTGCAACCAACGTTCTACGCGTGCAGAAGAGTGCTCGGGGCCTTGACCGTCGTAGCCGTGCGGCAGAATGGTAGTCAGACCGCACAAACGACCCCATTTGGTTTCGCCTGAAGAGAGGAATTGGTCGATAGTTACTTGTGCGCCGTTGGCGAAGTCACCGAATTGCGCTTCCCAAATGGTCAGCTTGTCAGGAGCGGAGCAGGCAAAGCCGTACTCGAACGCCATCACGGCTTCTTCGTTCAAGATAGAGTCGATAACCAGGAACTCGCCCAAGCCTTCGCCCATGTTGCGCAGAGGAACATAAGTACCGTCGTCCCATTTTTCGCGTTTTTGATCGTGCAGAACGGCATGACGGTGTGAGAATGTACCGCGGCCGGAGTCCTCACCGGAGATACGCACGCCATGACCTTTGGTCAGCAGGCTTGCGTATGCGAGGGTTTCGGCCATGCCCCAGTCGATAGGCTGTTTGCCGGATGCCATGGCTTTACGCGCTTCGATCACACGTTTTGCAGTCGGATGCAGGGCAAAGCCTTCCGGTACGGCGGTGAATTTCTCGGTAAGACGCTCGATGTCGGCGGCAGGCAAACCGGTTTCGATTTTTTCGCGCCAATCTTTGCCTTGGTATTTGCTCCAGTCGATTTGTGTGCGTTGGAAGTTGCTCAGCGTTGTTTGTTCAACATGTTCGCCTTTGTCCAAAGCATCACGGTAGGCTTGGATGTAACCATCAGCCTCAGCTTGGGTGACCACGCCTTCGGCAATCAGTTGCTCGGTGTACAAAGCACGCGTACCTGGGTGTTGCGATACTTTTTTGTACATCATCGGTTGGGTCAAGGTCGGATCATCGCCCTCGTTGTGGCCCCATTTACGGTAGCAGACAACGTCGACCACGATGTCTTTATGGAATTTTTTGCGGTAATCCAAAGCGGCTTGGATGGCAAAGCAAACGCGTTCAGGATCATCGCCGTTCACATGGATAACCGGAGCGGAAACCATTTTTGCGATATCGGTACAGTGTACGGTTGAACGGGTATCGCGGGTATCGGAAGTGGTAAAGCCGATTTGGTTGTTGATCACGATGTGAACAGTACCGCCGGTGGTATAACCGCGTGTTTTAGACAGGTTGAATGTCGCTTGGTTAACACCCAAACCGATAAATGCGGAGTCACCGTGAATCAATACCGGCAAGACTTTATCGCGGCCGTTTTCGCCCAAACGTTTTTGTTTGGCGCGCGCAGAACCTTCCACTACCGGGTTAACAATTTCCAAGTGTGACGGGTTGAATGCCAAAGAAACGTGCATCGGGCCATGCGGAGTAGCGATGTCGGAGCTGAAGCCCATGTGGTATTTCACGTCGCCGCTAGGCAATTTGATTTCGGCACGGCCTTCAAATTCGGCAAACAGATCAGCCGGTTTTTTGCCCAAGATGTTAACCAAAACATTCAGACGGCCACGGTGTGCCATACCGATGATGACTTCTTCCACGCCGTCTTTACCGGCGTTTTGAATCAGGTAGTTCAAACCGGCAATCGCGCTTTCACCACCTTCGACACCGAAACGTTTTTGACCGACATATTTGGTATGCAGATAACGTTCCAAAGTTTCGGCGGCAGTCATTTCTTTCAAAATGCGGCGTTTTTGATCGGCATTGTAATGCGGTGTGGACAATACGCTTTCAAAATAATTGCGCACCCAACGACGCTCTTCAGTATTGGGAATATAGATATATTCCAATGCGATGTGGCCGCAGTAGGTTTGTTTTAAATTGCTGATGATTTGGGAAAGGGGCAATTTACCTTGACCGGAAAAGTCGCCCTCGCCCATATTGAATTGAAGCGCCATGTCGGCATCAGACAGACCGTGGAATTTAGGGTCGAGTGCTTCGATGTTTTGAGGAGGAATACGTTTGAGCGGATCAAGTTGAGCCGCACCCACGCCTTGAATACGATAGGCAGAAATCAGTCGCAAAACGCTGACTTGCTTTTTCATCATTGCCTCATCCACACCGCCTGCAACAGCAGATGCAATTTTCTTTTTAGCCAAAGTGGCAAATGATTCACGAATCGGTGTGTGGGCAACATCGACAGCGACTGCGCCCGGCTGTTTACTCAAATCTGTAAAATACTGTTTCCATTTTTCATCGACAGATTCCGGGTTTTCCAGAAACTTTTCATACAACTCCTCGATGTATGGCGCATTAGAACCAAACAGATAAGAGAAATTGAGTTTTTCGTCCATCATGGCGTGAGCTCTTTTCTTTAAAATATAAACAAAGGGTAGAATCCCGTGTTCTCCGAACGGAATTCAGGCCGTCTGAAATGACACTTTATTCTACCCTATTTTAAATCAAATTACCTGTTATCAACTTAATTAATTACGGGTCAACCTCATTGAAAACAACAATTCGATTTTTTCAAACGACTTTTCAACAATATATTAATATATTGTCTGTTAGCGCTTATCTACCGGAACATAATCACGACGTTCCGCACCGGTATACAGTTGACGTGGGCGGCCGATTTTCAGTGTCGGATCGCTAATCATTTCATGCCAATGTGAAATCCAGCCTACACTGCGGGACAACGCAAAGATAACGGTAAACATTTCGGTCGGAATACCTAACGCGGACAAGACGATGCCGGAGTAGAAATCGACGTTTGGATACAGTTTGCGTTCGACAAAGAATGGGTCTTTCAGTGCAATTTGTTCCAATTCCATCGCCAGCTTGAATTTCGGACTGTCTTCCAAGCCCAACTCTTTCAAGACTTCATAGCAGGTTTCGCGCATGATGCTGGCGCGCGGGTCCATATTGCGGTATACGCGGTGACCGAAGCCCATCAGACGGTATTTGCGTTGTTTCACACCTTCCATGTATGCGGCAACATTAGACACATCACCGATTTCGTCCAGCATCTTCAACACAGCTTCGTTTGCACCGCCGTGTGAAGCACCCCACAGGCAAGCGATACCGGCTGCGATGCAGGCAAACGGGTTCGCGCCGGAAGAACCGGCCAAACGTACGGTTGAAGTTGACGCATTTTGCTCGTGATCGGCATGCAAAATAAAGATGCGGTCGAGCGCGCGGGCCAATACTGGATTAGGTTTGTATTCTTCACACGGTGTGGCAAACATCATGTGCAAGAAGTTTTCAGCATAGGAAAGGTTATTTTTAGGATAATTGAACGGCAGACCGTTGGAATAACGGTAACACATTGCCGCAATGGTCGGAATTTTGGAGATTAAGCGATAAATCGCGATTTTGCGGTGTTCAGGATTGGTAATATCCAAGCTGTCTTGATAGAACGCAGACAGCGCGCCAACCACACCCACCATCATCGCCATCGGATGCGCATCACGGCGGAAACCGCGGAAGAACCAAGTCAACTGTTCATGCACCATAGTATGGTGGCTGACTGTGGCATCAAATTCTTTTTTCTGTTCGGGCGTAGGCAGCTCGCCGTAGATCAACAGGTAGCAAACTTCCAAGTAATCGGATTTTTCGGCCAGCTGCTCGATAGGATAACCACGGTAATACAACAGACCTTTATCGCCGTCAATATAAGTAATTTTGGATTCGCAACTTGCAGTGGACACGAATCCCGGGTCAAATGAAAACAGACCTGTATTTTTTGTCAACGCACGGATGTCAACCACATCATGGCCGATACTTGCTTCCAATACTGGCAGCTCCAAAGCCTCTTGATTTGGGGTGGTGAGCTTGACTGATTTAGACATTCTTAAACTCCTTTGTAGGTTGGGGCTTTCGTTGCCGTCTAAACGGCACGGTCTTTTTTTCAGACGGCCTCCGTATGGAAAGAGCTTGTTCGGATCGGTATCGCAAACAAGCTCTATAACACATCATGCCTGTCTGATTTTTTCAAGCATGGGAATCAGGTGCTTCTTGTCCGTCGCCGAATGTCCGTTAATCAAGGCAAGCAATTCTTGGTCTTGAAATTCGAGGATTTCGGAAAATTCGGACAATTCCTGATCACTCAGGTGCTCGAATTCTTTTTCCATGAACCTGCCGAAGATTAAATCTAATTCCAATAATCCCCGGCGGGTTTGAAAACGGATTTTCCGTTTGGCAATATCGTCAAAAACCATCATTTCTTAAACGGCTCGTTTCAACATAATCTCTTTAATCTTACCGATGGCTCGGGTCGGATTCAAGTGTTTAGGACATACGTCTACGCAGTTCATAATGGTGTGGCAGCGGAACAAACGGTATGGGTCGTTCAAATTATCCAAACGCTCATTAGTAATGGTATCGCGGCTGTCCGCAATGAAGCGGTAAGCATTCAGCAAACCGGACGGACCGACGAATTTATCAGGATTCCACCAGAATGACGGGCAGGCAGTCGAGCAGCAGGCACACAAAATACATTCGTACAAACCGTCCAACTCTTTACGCTCTTCCTGAGTTTGCAAACGCTCTTTGTCTGCATCAATCGGATTGTCGTTGACAACATAAGGTTTGATGGAATGGTATTGTTTGAAGAATTGGGTCATGTCCACAATCAGGTCGCGGATAACAGGCAGGCCCGGCAGAGGACGGATTTTGACCGGCTGTTTCAGGCTGCGCAAATCGGTCAAACATGCCAAGCCGTTTTTGCCGTTGATGTTCATACCGTCAGAACCGCAAATACCTTCGCGGCAAGAACGGCGGAAAGACAATGTATCGTCTTGTGCTTTCAGGCGCACCAAAGCGTCCAAAAGTTTAACGTCGGTTGGTTCCAATTCCAACTCGTAACGTTGCATATAAGGCTTGGCATCAACGTCCGGGTTGTAACGGTAAATTTCAAAACTCATTTTTTCCATGAGAAGTGTTCCTTTTCTCATAAACTGCCCAATGATTTTGTATTATGGATTCAGGCAGTTCAATGTGGGTATGGTTAGGTTTCAGACGGCCTCCAAGATAAAGGCCGTCTGAAAACTCATCAATAAACGCGTTTGGCCGGTTTGATGTATTCCACGCTCAAAGGCTTGGTATGTACCGGTTTGTAAGACAAAGTATTGGTATCTGAATAATACAGGGTATGTTTCATCCAGTTTTCGTCATCGCGCTCAGGATGGTCGTCTGAAGCGTGTGCACCACGCGATTCTTTACGCGCTTCGGCAGACACCAAAGTCGCTTTCGCTACTTCAATCAGATTATCCAATTCCAAAGCTTCGATACGCGCAGTATTCCACACTTTGCTCTTGTCTTTAATTTCAGTACGTTTCACGCGCTCGGCAATCGCCATGATTTCTCGAACGCCTTTGCTCAGAATCTCATCAGTACGGAACACACCGGCGTGCAGTTGTACGGAGCGTTGCAGTTCGCGACGCAATGCATCAACGTTTTCACCACCGGTTTGATTATCCAAACGCTCGATACGTTGGCGGGTCAATTCACCGGCATTAGCAGGCAGAGGTTTCCAGTCGCTTTGCTCTTTGATGAATTTAATCATACTGTCGCCGGCAGCTTTACCGAATACCACCAAGTCCAACAGGGAGTTAGTACCCAAGCGGTTCGCACCATGTACGGAAGCACAAGCGCACTCACCTGCCGCATACAGACCTTTTACAGGTACTTCGTAATCTTCACCTTGCGGAACAACAACTTCGCCATGGTAGTTGGTCGGAATACCGCCCATCATGTAGTGGGTAGTCGGCACGACAGGAATCGGGTCTTTAATTGGGTCGATACCGGCAAACTGAATGGAAATCTCGCGGATGCCCGGCAGTTTTTCCATAATTTTTTCTGCACCGATATGGTCGATTTTCAGCAATACGTGGTCTTTGTTTTTACCGCAACCGCGGCCTTCGTAGATTTCCATCGCCATCGCACGGGAAACCACGTCACGGGAAGCCAAGTCTTTTACGGTTGGTGCGTAACGTTCCATAAAGCGTTCGCCATCAGCATTCAACAGAATACCGCCCTCACCGCGCACACCCTCGGTAATCAATACACCGGCACCGGCTACACCAGTCGGGTGGAATTGCCAGAATTCCATGTCTTCCAACGGAATACCTGCACGTGCACAAATACCCAAACCATCACCGGTATTCATATAAGCATTGGTTGAAGACGCATAAATACGGCCGCCACCACCGGTAGCAAACATCACAGCTTTAGCGTGGAAAATATAAACTTCGCCGGTTTCCATTTCCATGGCAGTTACACCGACTACGTCGCCATTTTCATCACGAATCAAATCTTGCGCTGTCCATTCCACAAAGAATTGTGTATTGGCACGGACGTTTTGTTGGTACAAAGTATGCAACATCGCATGACCGGTACGGTCGGCAACCGCACATGCACGTTCTACCGCACGTTTACCGTGTTCGGCAGTATGACCACCGAAAGGACGTTGGTAAATTTTACCGCTTTCTACGCGGTCAAAAGGCATACCCATGTGTTCCAATTCAATCACTGCCTCAGGCGCGGCGCGACACATAAACTCAATCGCATCTTGGTCGCCCAGCCAGTCGGAACCTTTCACGGTATCGTACATGTGCCAATCCCAACGGTCTTCCTGCACATTACCCAATGAAGCAGAAATACCGCCCTGAGCCGCCACGGTATGAGAACGGGTTGGGAACACTTTAGACAAAACAGCACAATTCAGGCCGGATTTAGACAATTGTAGGGCTGCGCGTAAACCTGCACCACCACCGCCAACAATCACGGCATCAAACTTGCGAACAGGAAAACTCATATTTACCCCCAAATTACTTTAACTGAATACACCAAGCAGCCTACCAACCAAACGATGGTGGCAACTTGTAAAAACAAACGCACGCCGAAAGGCTTAATGTAGTCCATCCACAAATCACGGATACCTACCCATGCATGCAGGAATACGGCCAAGAAGCTCACTTGAGTAAATACTTTCACCCAAGTCTGACCAAAAAATGCCTGCCATGCCGAATATTCTTTAGGCAAAGTAAACAAAACAACCAAAAGAACCACGGTATACACCAGCATGATGACCGCAGTTGCACGTTGCATTGCCCAATCGCGCAAACCGTAATGCGCACCTGTCAATTTACGTTCTACCATAACAAAGCTCCCAAAACGACGGTCAGAATCAAAGCAGAAGCAAATACAACTTTAGCAGTAGCACGGGCAGTATTTAATTCCAAGCCTTTATGCACATCCAAAAACAGAAAGCGGATACCGGCTAAAAAGTGGTGCAGATATGCCCACAACAGACCGATAAGGATCAGCTTCACAAACGGATTGGAAATAGCAGAACGATATGCTTCAAACGACGCTTCGCGATCCAGCGTTCCAGAGAAGAAATACAAGAGAACAGGCAGCATCACAAACAAGCCGACGCCGCTGATACGGTGAAGAATAGATACAATCCCCGGTATGGGCAATCGGATATTCGGAATTTCCAAAAATACCGGGCGTGATTTGGCGGACATGGTCAGTTCCTCTAGATTTATTATCAGCTCAAAACCTATAGCTCAGCACTACAATAAGCTACATAAACCATAATTTACCTGTTTTATCTCATTTTGAACAGTGCAATTTATGAATGCTCTAATGATTTTTACCAAAAGACTAATAAAATCAAACAATCATTCTTAGATTTTTTTTTTGCGTGGCTAGCCTTTTTTGTTACTTTCCTGCAATTAAGCCATCTCCCCATAAAAGCACTTACGATAACATCATTATTGTTTGAGAATTGTATCTATTGTGAGATAAATTCTCACTCTTGATACCTAATCTTTACAAAGGCATAAGCTATTCTTAACTTATTACCATTGCATTATCATCACTACTCTTACATAGTTATACATTCAAAGACATTTCATCCATCTCTAGATGGACTAAAATACAGCACAACACCAACCATGTTTCCATACCTTAAAAGGAAGCTCAATCATGGCCCACTCCCCTCATCAAAACACACCCGATCCGGAAGACTACATCCCCTCCTTCCGCCGTCGAAATTTAGACACATCCGGCTTCATGAAAAAACTCGGACGCTTTGCCGGCCGCTTGGGCAAACCTGTCGTCCGCCAGCTTTATGCGCTTTATTATCTCTGGGAATCCGAACATACACCCAAACGGGCAAAAATGATTATTGTCGGCGCACTGGCTTACTTCCTCAGCCCTATCGACAGCATTCCCGACCTTCTGATTCCATTTGGCTTTAGTGATGACATTGCTGTCATTGCGTTGGTTTATTCTCAGATGAAAAACTATCTGACCGAAGATATTCAAGAAAAAGCCCGTCAAGCGGCTGACAAGCTGTTTGGTTCTTAATTGGATGAAGTTCGACTACACATATATAAATATAAGAACAAGGCCGTCTGAATATTCAGACGGCCTTCTCAATTGAGAATTTTTTATTTCAAAGGCTGCATACCCATAACTTCCATCAAGAAGTTGGTAAACGCAGGATTGCTTGGCTTGGTATCCATGTTTTTCCAGCGTTGTTGCCAACCGCGCAAAGCACCTTGGATGTACTGTTTGGATTGCTCGGTAGTAATCTCACCACGTTGGCTGTCAACGGCGGAACGCAGATAGACTTCATACATACTGTCATCAACGGAGTTGCGTCCCACTTGTTGGATACGGAAGCGATTCAAATATTGGGCGGCCTGAACTTTGGTCAGGTTGCCTTGGCTCACTTGGGTACTCAAGCGACGTGCTTCATCATGAATCTTGGAAACATCTGCCCAATGCGAAGGAGCCAAATGATAACCGCTGGCTGAAACTTGTGAATCAGCCTTAGGCTTTTTGACGTTGGTTGGTCGAACTGGCACTTCTTTCAAAGTCGGAACATAAATCGATTCACAACCGGCAAGTGCCGCCACAGCAAGGATAGGAAGAATGTATTTTTTCATAATGCGCATTATAAGCATGATTCGTTGAAGAAACCAACTTTTGAATAACGGTATTCAAAGCTCATTAACTGAATTACAACAGATTTCATACGATATCTCAAGCCCATACGCAAAAAAGGCCGTCTGAAAACGGCCTTTTAACCACAATCCTATATTTATGCCAAATCGGCAAAAAGCGGCGTAGAAAGATAGCGTTCGCCATATGATGGCAACAAGACAACGATCAGCTTGCCTTCGTTTTCAGTTTTTTTGGCCAGTTGCAATGCGCTCCATACTGCGGCACCTGAAGAAATACCCACCAAAATGCCTTCTTTTTCGGCCATAGCGCGCGCAGTTTCAAATGCTGCATCGTTAGGCACTTTGACAATGCTGTCGTAAACAGTCGTATTCAAAACGCTGGGGATAAAGCCTGCGCCCAAACCTTGAATCGGATGCGGGCCTTTCTCACCACCGCTCAATACTGGAGAAGCTTCAGGCTCGACAGCCACGATTTGAACTTCGGGTTTGTATTTTTTCAACACTTCGCCCACGCCGGTAATCGTACCGCCCGTACCCACACCGGCCACAAAAATATCCACTTTACCGTCTGTATCGCGCCAAATTTCTTCGGCAGTGGTTTTACGGTGAACTTCAGGATTGGCCTCGTTATCAAATTGGCGCGGCATGAAATAAGTGCCCGGATGTTCGTCCACTAAAGATTGGGCTTTGGCGATAGCGCCTGCCATGCCTTCGGCAGCTGGGGTCAAAATCAATTCTGCACCAAACGCACGCAGCAGCATTTTGCGTTCTTTACTCATGCTTTCAGGCATGGTGATGGCCAATTTATACCCCCGGGCCGCGCACACCATGGCCAAACCGATGCCGGTATTGCCACTAGTTGCCTCGACGATAACGGTATCTTTATTGATTTTACCGGCTTGCTCGGCCGCTTCAATCATAGATTCGGCAATACGGTCTTTCACGCTGCTGCCCGGATTAAAGAATTCAAGTTTAACGGCGATTTGCGCTTTTAAACCTTCGGTCAGGCGGTTCAGTTTCACCAGAGGTGTGTTGCCGATCAGCTCGGTAATATTATTTGCAATTTTCATTTCCTGCTCCTGATTTAGATGTAATACAGCCTGCATATTAAACTCAGGCCGTCTGAAAAACCAATATCGAAAATTTCTTTCTTTATAACTTTTGATTCAAGCGCGGTCAATATCCACTGCGCTCAAAAATCAATGCAACGGCAACCACAGCCTGCATCACGACGGCAACCGTCCAGCCTGCCCACATCTGCCGCATACTGAAAAGAGAGGCAGACTGCTTGCAAACAACCACTCTGTGCAGATAAAACACCAGCATCAGGACGCCCTGCAATGCAAACCAATAAATGGGTTTCAAAGCATAAATTTTCAGCAAGGCCGCCCATGCAAAAACCGAGCCTGCCAGCGGCAAGATGAAATAAACCGCGACAGCCAAGAAAACAAAAGCCAAAGTCATGACGACATTGGAAACGGCAAATAAGGTCAAACCGGCATATTCGCCTGCCGACCAAAACTTTCTGTCTTCCGTTTTACTGCAGTCATCAATAAAGAAGAAAATACTGGCGATTGTCAGATAAAAATGAGGGATGAACAAAGGGCCTGTATGCGTAAAGCCCCACATTCCAGGCAACAAGCGCGCGCCCAGTGCCGAAATCCCCAGCCACAACAACACCGCAGCCCAAAGCCATTGAAACCGCTGCGCGCGAAAAATAAATGCCAACGATACCGCAGCATACGCAATGGCAAACCAAAAATCCAAAGAAACCATCATGAATACTGCAACTCGCCTTCAAAAACGGTTTCAGCAGGGCCGGTCATTTGCACATCACCCCCTTCTTCCCAACTGATAAACAGTTCGCCTCCAGGCAGAGTAACACGCACAGGCGCACCCGCTTTCAGCAGGCCATTGCGCACGCCGGCCACCACGGCCGCACACGCTCCAGTGCCGCAAGCCTGAGTTTCCCCCACCCCGCGCTCAAACACACGCAACCGGACGGACAACTCATCTTCAATCTGCATAAAACCGACATTGACCCGTTCAGGAAACTGCTCGTGCGATTCAATGGCACCGCCCCAATGCTCCACCGGCGCAGCCTCAACATCATCAACCAAAATCACCGCATGAGGATTACCCATATTCACGCAGCTTACCGGCACAGATTCCAAACCGACCAAGACAATATGTGTCAGCGCATCTTCCGTTTCACCATGCGCAGGCACAAACGGAATTTCAGACGGCATGAAACGCGGCTTACCCATATTGACGGTAACCAAACCATTATCCAACAGCTTCGGCACAATAATCCCTTTGGCCGTTTCAACCAAAATTTCCGTTTTATCCGTCAAACCCTTATCCGCGACAAAACGCGCAAAACAACGCGCACCATTGCCACATTGCTCTACTTCCCGACCATCCGCATTGAAAATACGATACCGAAAATCGACCGCATCAGAAGAAGGCTTCTCCACTACCAAAAACTGATCGAACCCCACGCCGCGATAGCGGTCTGCCCATTGGGCCAGCGGCGCAGCCAACGGATCAAAGTCCTGTTCGATGGCATTGACCACCATAAAATCATTGCCCAAGCCGTGCATCTTCGTAAATTTTAAAGTTTTCATTATTCATTCACATTCTTATTAAATCATTATTCCGGCACATTCTACACCAGAATGATATATCCGTTTCTATCTTGTTTTTCAGACGGCCTTGCGCCCTTTTACCAATACTAACACCAGCCACCCCGCAAAAATACTATACTTCCAACATTACAAACATTTCTTATTACAAGGATACACATTATGAAAAAAGTTCTCTTACCTGCCCTTTTGGCCGCTTCACTCAGTGCATGTACAGTCGGCACGCCCGGCGTTTCCATCGGCTTAGGCGTCGGCACCGGCATCGGCCGCCATGTCGGCTTGGGCACATCCATCAACATCCCTGTAGGCTTGGACAAAACCAAAACCACCAAAGGCACGGATTCAGACGGCATCCGTATCTCAGAAGAACAAATCGTGACCTATTTTGATGCACACGGCACACCCAGCAACAGCGCAGTCAAAGGCGGCTTCCATCGCCAACTGATCAGCAAACGCAACAACGAATACGTCGTCCAAGACTTTTACAGCGACAACAGCCAAAAACGCACGGACCCCTACGTCCTCAGCCGCAACCAGCTGATGCAGTTCCGCGCTACGCCAAGCAACGGCTCGCTGACCACTTACGCCTACAACGGCACCGTGATGCAGCAGCAAGTGTTCCAAAACGGCAAATTGGTTAACGCCAAATACTAAAGGCCGTCTGAAACGGCTGGAAGCCTGTGAAACTTGATTACAAAATATTTTTAACATTCAAACATTTGAAATATTTTGTACCATTTTCTTGAAAATATGGATTGACACATTTTTTCCAGCCATTATAATACGCCCCATTCCCCGATAGCTCAGTCGGTAGAGCGACGGACTGTTAATCCGCAGGTCCCTGGTTCGAGCCCAGGTCGGGGAGCCAAATTTAAAAAGCCTGAACTTCTGTTCAGGCTTTTTTATATCAATAAAGAACGATTGTTCTTTCCCAAAGAAAGCCCTGAATCCTCATAATAAAAAAGGCCGTCTGAAACCCAAATCTGGCTTCAGACGGCCTTTTATTGATTTTAAATCAACGGAAGAAATCTCCCATGCCTGCAGGCAGGCCTTGGGTGAATGCGCCCATGGTTTTATTGGTGGTTTCTTCGGCTTTTTCAGAAGCGGCATTGATGGCGGCCAATACCAAATCTTCCAGCATTTCTTTATCGTCAGCAGCCTCTTGAATCAAATCAGGGCTGATTTCAAGTTTGCGGACAACGTGGGAACAGGTCATCACGACTTTCACCAAACCATTGCCTGCTTCACCTTCAACTTCGGTTTCAGCCAGCTTGGCTTGTGCCTTTTTCATGTTTTCCTGCATTTGTTGGGCCTGTTTCATCAGGCCGCCTAATCCGGCTTTTCCAAACATATTTTACTCCTATGGGTTTGAATAAATGGGTTTTACTCATGCTGTCTGAAAACGCTATTGCCTTTCAGACGGCCTTGTATATCAGTATGTTAAGAATGTCCTGCCAACTCTAAAGAATCCGGCAGCCATTGTGCTTCAAAGGTTTGCAAGATTTTCTGCGCCGTTGTATCCGCTTCCAGCAAATCTTGCGCCTGCTGCCGCCCTTCTTCTTGAATACGTTTACGGCGCATCACCGGCGTTTCCCAGCCTTTATCATCCTGCCAAGGCTCGGTTTGCAGCCTTAAATTGCCAAGATGATAGGCCTCGCTCAACGTCTGGCAGATTTTATCCAAGCGCTCTTTATTGGCCGTGGCTTTGGCCTCATCCGTCAACGACAGCATGATTAAACCTGCTTCCGCATCATAACTCGTCCATGCCGCATTTTGCGCCAACATCTGCGCCGCGCCTAATTTACGGGCGAAGCGTTCGATAATGCTGTGCCAATTCTCTGTTTTAAACTCAGGCAAAGGAGCGAACTGAAGCTCTTCTTCATCTCCCTCCTCTTCTTCAGATTCAGCAGACACAACCGGCTGCGGTACTTCCATCACATCAGCACGATGCGAATCTTCATATACATATGCTTCATCAAAATACGGAGGCGGAATTTCCTCATCCATGTGCGGATATTCTTCCGGCTCAGGGGCCGTCTGAACTTGTGCAACAGGCAATGGCTCCGCTGCTTCTTGTATCTGCGCCGCTTGAATTTGAGGCGGTTCAGCCGATACTTGGCTCGGTATGTCTTCCCAAGGCGGTACATCCGCCTGTTGTTGCCGAACAGGCTGAACGGTTTCTTCAGACGGCCTTTCAACGGTATCCTGTTTGCTCGGAACAGCCTCTTTCTCAACCGCCGGTGCTGCTATCGGCTCAGATTTCGGCAGCTGAAAAGGCTTTTTTTCGGCCTCAGCTTTCTGATGATCGGAATGCAAATCCGTGTGTTCAATCTGACTTTGCGTATCGCAACCCGAAGCGGCCAATGGCGCAAATGCAAGCATGCGCAAAAGCGTCATGACAAAACCGGCATACTCGTCCGGAGCCAGCGGCAAATCCTGTTTGCCATGAATAGCACATTGATAATAAAGCTGAATCTGCTCGCCACTCAAGGCCTGACTTAAACGAAGCAAGGTTTCACGTTCAGGGTCGTCATTTGCCAAGGCGGAAGGAATGGTTTGAATCAAAGCCAAACGTTGCAACAGCATGGCCAACTCTGCCAATGCGCTGTCAAAACCAATCGCTCTGGCGGACATTTCCTGAGCCTTTTCCAGCAAGGCCTCACCGTTTTGATTAATGATTCCTTCAAGCAATTCAAACAAGTATTGTTTATCGACCGCTCCGATCATTTGGCGGACATCTTGTTCGGCCACTTTACCCGAACCCATGGCAATCGCCTGATCCAAAAGGCTCAACGCATCGCGCATCGAGCCGGAGGCAGCACGCCCTAAAAGCTGCAAGGCCTGCGGCTGATAAGGAACGTTTTCACGATCCAAAACATGTGCCAAATGCTCGGCAACCTGTTGAGTCGTCATGTTGCGCAAAACAAACTGCAAACAGCGGCTCAATACGGTAATGGGGACTTTGTGCGGATCGGTGGTCGCCAAAATGAATTTAACGTGTTCGGGCGGCTCTTCCAAAGTCTTCAGCATGGCATTGAACGCGCTTTTGGAAAGCATATGCACTTCGTCGATGATATAGACTTTGTATTTACCCGCAGTCGGCGCGTATTGCGCGTTTTCCAACACTTCGCGGATATTGTCGATACCGGTATTCGATGCCGCGTCGATTTCCAATAAATCCACATAACGGCCACTGTCGATTTGCGTACAGCTCTCACACTGACCGCACGGCTCGCCATGCACGGCATTTTCGCAGTTTAAGCTCTTGGCCAAAATCCTGGCAATCGTGGTCTTACCCACACCGCGCGTTCCTGTCAGCAGATAGGCATGGTGCAGACGGCCTTCGTCCAGCGCGTTGCGCAGGGCTTTGACGACGTGTTCCTGACCGACCAAATCGGCAAAGGTTTTCGGACGCCATTTTCGTGCAAGAACTTGATAAGCCATGTTGTTTCTCTACGGGAAATAAATCGGAAGGCCGTCTGAAAAGAATGATCTGCTCTTCAGACGACCTCAGAAAATGGCATATATTCTAGCATTTTTTTGATTTTTATTAAGGATTTTCTATCAAGGCTACGGCGACAGCATGTTATTGCAATGTTAGAATGCTACATAAATGATAAGTAATTTGAAGTTTAAAACATCATGTCCGAAATCATACTACGCAACCAATCAGCCACAATGCAAGTCAATACAATGGGCGGATATATTGATTCCCTGATTTTAAAAGGACGGGAAGTCTTATTTCCGAAAACCAGCGTTCAAGTCGGCGATGACACAAAATTACGCGGCGGCATGCACGTCTGCCTACCCCAATTCGGACCTGACAGCAAAAATCATCTGGCCCAACATGGTTTCGGTAGAACCTCAGACTGGGAAATCCGCCATCAAAATGAATCGGATATCGGCTTGAAATTAATCAGCACAGAAAAAGGCTATGAACACGTCGAATGGTTGCTCGATTACAGCCTACCTAATGAAAATGAAGCCATCGCCATCCTGACCGTCTGCAATTACGGCGAATCGCCTGTCCGCACGTCTCCAGGATTCCACCCCTACTTTACCGCCGCCGGCACACAATTTGATTTTAACGGCGCGCCATACGATGCTGACTATATCTCCCATACCGAATTTGTTTCCTCCGACCAAGATGCACACGTTGCATTTGACGGCTTGAAACTGGATATCCGTACCCACAATCTGCCTGTGTACGCACTCTGGAGCGATCGAAACGGCCAATATACTTGTGCAGAGCCAACCGCAGAAGGCAATGCATTTTTATCTCCTGCCCGAGGCGGACAATTTGTTTCAGGGCACAGTAAAAAACGTTACGCCATGAAAATCAGACTGATGGCTTAACCCCCTTTACAAATTCTCGATATTTAAAAACCACCCCGAAGGGTGGTTTTCTTATGGCTTACAAGCCATTGTTATTGATTGCATTCGCAATATCGCGCACCGCTGTTACATACATACGGCTGTGGTTGTATTGCCATACGGTGTAGAAGTTATTCAGGCCCAAATAGTATTCAAATACGCCCGGGCTGGTTTCCAATGCATACAATACAGCCTTTTCATTATCGGCAACAGCAGCTTGAGGCACGACACCCAAGGCTTTGAAATCTGCGACAGTGCGTGTCAAAGCAGTTTTCTCATCGATAATCGCCTGCAAGTGCGGCGTAATCGTCAGACTGACCGGCACCACCATCTTACCGCCGGTCTGCCAGCCATGCTGTTTCATATAATTGGCGACAGAAGCCGCCACATCGCCGACGTTATTCCAAATATCGCGATGCCCGTCACCATCATAGTCCACCGCCCATTTACGGTAGCTGGAAGGCATAAATTGCGGCATGCCCATCGCGCCGGCATAGCTGCCTTTGAAATCAAAAATATTTTCTTTTTCTTCTTTTGCCATTAGCAAAAGTTCGCTCAATTCGTTTTGGAAAAATTCGGCACGGCGTGGATAATCAAAGGCCAATGTACTCAAAGCATCGGCAACGCGGAAGCTGCCCGTATTTTTGCCATAATTGGTTTCAATACCGAGAATCGCCACAATCAATTCGGCAGGTACGCCGTATTTGCGTGCCACATCATCAATTACGGCACGGTTTGCCGCATAGAATTGTCTGCCGCCGTTAAATTTGACTGCACCGGAGTTACCTGTGCGGAATTCATACCAAGGACGCGAAGTGCTTGGGCGGTACATAATGGTAATAATATTGCCTTTATACACCACGCCATTGAAGAAGTTACGCAATTCTTCTGCACTGAAACGGCGGTTTTTCACTTCATATTGGATAAACTGCTGAACATTGACGTTTTCATTAAAACCGCTGCTGGCAACAGATTCAGCCGCTGCATCAAATACAGGGCGTTTTGCAGAGGAAACAGGCTCGACAGGTTTTGCCGTATCAACAGCAGGCTTTTGCGGAGTGCCGCATGAAGCTAAAGCCAAAGCAGTCAGACCTATCCCAAAGATTTTGATTTTATTCATAAATAATCTCTTTACTAAATAATACGACAAACCCGAACACGAATGAATATTCGGCCAATACATTATCTCTTCCGCTATATTTCTAGACAGACTTAAAAAATATAGACAAATCGATATTTACTTACTTCAGCTCAAGCAGATAAACAAGGCCGTCTGAAATTCAAGGAAACCCTTGATTTTCAGACGGCCTTGAATGAATTAATTACTCAGCGGCTGCAACAACAGCAACGGTAATTTTAGCAACAGCGTCGGTGTGCAGAGCCACTTCAACTTCGTATTCGCCAACAGCTTTCAAAGGGCCGTTAGGCAGACGTACGTTTGCTTTAGCAGCTTGGATACCGGCAGCAACAATCGCTTCAGCGATGTCAGCATTGGTAACAGAACCGAACAGACGACCATCAACACCGGCTTTTTGAGCAACAGTAATGGTTTGGCCTTCCAGTTTTTCTTGACGGGCTTTAGCATCAGCCAAGATCTCAGCTTGTTTGGCTTCCAATTCAGCGCGGCGTGCTTCGAATTCTTTCATGTTGGCTTCGGTTGCACGTTTTGCTTTACCGGCAGGGATCAGGAAGTTGCGTGCGTAACCGTTTTTAACGGTAACGATATCACCCAAGTTACCCAGACCGCCGATTTTTTCTAACAGAATAATTTGCATGATTTAAACTCCAAAATTATTTGTGTTGATCGGTGTAAGGCAACAGAGCCAGGAAACGGGCACGTTTCACAGCAGTAGCCAACTGACGTTGGTAGTGTGCTTTAGTACCAGTAATGCGGGCAGGGATGATTTTGCCGTTTTCAGAGATGAAGTCTTTCAACAAATCAACTTGTTTGTAATCAACTTCTTGGATTTTTTCAGCCGTAAAGCGGCAGAATTTTCTACGTTTGAATGATTGACGAGCCATTGTCGTTTAACCTTTATTATATTCTTTAATGTTCTGTATGCGTAGTACCGGCTTGGGGAAGCGTTGGCTGCGTTGTGCCAAAAAACCTTCCGACTCGATGACGGCATCTTGCCGATACTGCCATTCCTCAGCCTGCTTACCTAAAATCCGCGCGGGAATTTCAAATTTGACCAGACATTTCTGTCCGTTTTCTTCCTGCCAAGATTCATGTTGCAACACAACATCTAAAACAGGAATTCCTGCCGGCGTATATCTCAAAGGCTGAACCTGTAAGATACGGGCGGTAAGCTTAATCAGATTATTCAATCTTATTCGGCTGCTGCAACTTCTTCAGCCGCACCGTTCAGCAAGTTTTTTGCTTTTTCGCCGCCCAGCATTGGGGAAGCTTCAGTTACAGCGTGTTTTGTTTTGATGGTCAGGTGACGCAGTACGGCATCATTGAAGCGGAAAGCAGTTTCCAACTCTTCAACCACTTCAGGAGTAGTTTCGATATTCATCAAAACATAGTGTGCTTTGTGGATTTTGTTGATTGGGTAAGCCAATTGACGGCGGCCCCAGTCTTCCAAACGGTGGATTTTACCGTTGGCTTCAGTAATCATGGTTTTGTAACGCTCAACCATAGCAGGCACTTGCTCGCTTTGATCAGGATGAACGATAAACACGATCTCGTAATGACGCATGTTATCTCCTTATGGATGATTAAAAACAGCCTTTCACCATGCGAAGTAAAAGGCAAGGCAAAGAGGCTGAATTTTATCCGCATTTCTTAAAAAATACAAGTCCGGATTCAAAATCCACTTTCTTTTCAATTAAAAAACAACATTAAGCCTTAGGGTTATTTCCTAGCAAACCACTCAACTATCTGCCAAAAATCTGCTAAAATCTGCCCCATCCTAATAAATACAGCATCAGAAGGCACACAATCATGGCTCTTTTGCAGATTTCCGAACCCGGCATGTCCGCCGCCCCCCATCAACACCGCCTCGCCGTAGGCATTGATTTAGGCACAACCAACAGCTTGGTGGCCACCGTACGCAGCGGCAGTGCAGTCTGCCTACCCGATTCAGACGGCCGTACCACCCTGCCTTCCGTTGTCCGCTATTTGGATGGCGGAGTCGAAGTCGGCAAAAACGCCCTTTCTGCACAAAAAACCGATCCGCTAAATACCGTCAGCTCCGCCAAACGCCTGATCGGCCGCACCCTTACCGACCTCACACAAGACGCGCAATACCTGCCCTATCAATTTACACCCAATGAGCGCGTGGTCGAATTAAACACCCGTCAAGGTGCGAAAACGCCTATCGAAGTATCGGCAGAAATCCTCAAAGCCCTCAAATCGCGTGCAGAAGAAACATTGGGCGGCGATTTGGTCGGCGCCGTCATTACCGTACCCGCTTATTTCGACGATGCCCAACGTCAAGCTACCAAAGATGCCGCGCGTTTGGCAGGTTTGAATGTCTTGCGCCTCCTTAACGAACCGACCGCCGCCGCAATCGCCTACGGACTGGACAACGCCTCGGAAGGCACGTTTGTCGTTTATGACTTGGGCGGCGGCACATTCGACGTATCCGTATTGCAACTGACTAAAGGCCTGTTTGAAGTCAAAGCCACCGGCGGCAACAGCGCATTGGGCGGCGACGACTTCGACCATCGCTTGTTCTGCCACCTGCTGGAACAAAACGACCTTTCCAAACTCAACGAACAAGACAGCCAGCTTCTGCTTTCCCTTGTCCGTACCGCCAAAGAAAAACTGACCACTCAAACCGAAGCCGTCATCGAAACTACACTT
Organism: Neisseria sp. HMSC061B04; assembly: GCF_001836705.1. Taxonomy (NCBI): domain Bacteria; kingdom Pseudomonadati; phylum Pseudomonadota; class Betaproteobacteria; order Neisseriales; family Neisseriaceae; genus Neisseria; species Neisseria sp. HMSC061B04. The sequence goes on along the minus strand of NZ_KV830184.1, from coordinate 18,502 downwards.
TCAGACGGCCATAAAGTTCATACCGTCATTACCCGCCAAGAGTTTCACAATCTGACCCAAAATCTGGTGCAAAAAACCATAGAGCCGGTCAAACAAGCACTGAAAGACGCAGGCGTGACCAAAGCCGACATTAAAGGCGTGATTATGGTCGGCGGTTCGACCCGTATGCTGCACGTTCAACAAGCGGTCGCCACCTTCTTTGGACAAACTCCGTTGAACAACCTCAACCCAGACGAAGTGGTTGCACTCGGTGCCGCCATACAGGCAAACGTCCTTGCCGGCAACAAAACCGACGGCGAATGGCTGCTGCTGGACGTTACCCCCTTGTCGCTCGGTTTGGAAACCTACGGCGGTCTTGCCGAGAAAATCATCCCGCGCAATTCCACCATTCCTACCGCGCGCGCGCAGGACTTCACTACTTTCAAAGACGGTCAGACTGCCATGACGATACACGTCGTACAAGGCGAGCGCGAACTCGTTTCCGACTGCCGCAGCCTGGCCAAATTTACCCTGCGCGGTATTCCGCCCATGACAGCAGGCGCAGCGCGTATACGCGTGACCTTCCAAGTTGACGCCGACGGCTTGCTGTCCGTTTCCGCACAAGAACAAAGCACCGGCGTACAGGCGCAAATCGAAGTCAAACCTTCCTACGGCTTGGACGACGACACCATCACCCAAATGCTCAAAGACAGCATGAGCAACGCCGCCGAAGACATGGCCGCACGCGCACGCGCCGAAGCCGTCGTCGAAGCCGAAAGCCTGACCGACGCCGTCAATGCCGCCCTTGAGTTGGACAGCGATTTATTGGAAGCCGAAGAATTGCAACAGATTCAACAAGACATCGTCGCTTTGCAAAGCTATCTGAAAGACGGTAAAGCCGAAGACATCCGCGCCGCCGTCGCCAAACTCAGCCACAGCACCGACAACTTCGCCGCCAAACGCATGAACCGCAACATCCAACGCGCGTTGACAGGGCAAAGCGTTGATAATATTTGACGGCAAATGGTTTCAGACGGCCTTGGATAAAGAGGCCGTCTGAAAATCTAATATCCCAAACAACCTGATTACTTCTATGCGACTCTGGCACCAAACCCTTATCCCCCTACTCCCCCGTGCCCAGCTTTTGGGGCAACACCGCGAATGCGCTGCTTTACGCGGGGCGGGCTGGGGCAGGCCGCATGCGACGGTTAATTACGTTTTTACCCATTCACCCTACAAACTCTACCTGTATCACGCGTTGATTATGGAAGAGATGGAAAAGCGCGGTTACAAACCCGATGCCTTATGGAAAGACCCGCTATATCGCGGCAAAGCCGTTTCCCCATACCATTCGCACGCGGCTGAAACAGCTACTTCGCCGATTTATGCCGAACATAATGATGCTTACTTGGACGAATGTCTGGAAAATTTAAAAAGTAAAGGCATCATGTTATAAACCCATTTTTCAGACGGCCTGAATATTGAATACCCAAGGCCGTCTGAAACCACTTTAACCACAACCACTCTTAAACAACCGAGACAATAAAAATGCCAAAAATTACCGTACTCCCACACGCGACATTATGCCCCGAAGGCGCGGTTATCGAAGACGCACCGGAAGGCCAAACCGTCCTTGACGTGCTGCTCGACCATGACATCGAAGTTGATCACGCATGCGAAAAATCCTGCGCCTGCACAACCTGTCACGTCATCATCCGCAAAGGTTTTGACAGCTTGGAAGAACCGAGCGAACTGGAAGAAGACCTGCTTGACCAGGCATGGGGCTTGGAAGCCGATTCACGCTTAAGCTGTCAGGCAGTTGTTGCCGACGAAGACTTGGTGGTTGAAATCCCCAAATACACCATCAACCACGCGCGCGAAGATCATTGATGCAAAAAGATCGTCTGAAACGGATCAAGCAATTTTCAGACGACCTTTCAAAAGCAAATAGTTTGGAATTCATTGTTGAAATGTTTAACCTTGCTTTCACTCCTATTCTTCCTACACACAGCCTATGCCGATCATGCTGAATGGCAGGAGATAACTTGCTATCAATACAACCAAGCAGAAGTAGATAAGGCAATGGAAAACATTATTGGCGACACCAAATACCGCAATAAGCAACTGAATGCCATGATTGATAGAATCAAGCGCCCTGTCCGCTACCGTATTAGGACAACCCCAATAAAACGTTTTGTGCTTATAGTTGAAAATGGAGATTACTCCACCTCTTGTAAATCGATCCAAGGCAAGAGTCATTTGAGTTTGTTTTTATACTATCAGGGTAGCAATTTGAAATCCTTGGGCATTACCGAAACCAAGATTCAAAATGGTAAAGAGGTCTTTGTAAGCAATAATTTTTATGCCTATTCGGAATCTGAAAACATTTTTGAACGCTCGGGAGATATCAATAATTCAGAGGAAGCTTGTATTACAAAATCCTGTGAAAAGAAAATTATGGTGTATAAGTACCCCGCCACCCTTGAAGACATAACCACATATCAATACCCATCTTCCTTTATTCTGAAAAAGTTTGGACTTAAGGGTACAAAGTTATCTGACCATGCCATTCCCTTGGATCGAGAATAACACTGTCTTTAAAAGCAAACAAAAGGTCGTCTGAAAACTGCCTTACCGACCGTTTTCAGACGACCTTCCGTCAAATCGTTATCAAACCATTATTTGGAACGGGGGACGATAAACCTTAAGCAGGAAACTTTCATCGAAGCAGTGGTTTGTGCGACGGGATAGCTTTCCACTCTGCCCTTAGCGTTCAACATACTGAGGCTGCTGTCGTGACGGGTTATGATGCTCTTAGGCTCGGATTTCGGTGCAGGCTCGTTTTGCGCTGTTACCATAGATTTCGGCGGTTCAGGTACATAGCCCGCCAAGCCGAAGCGTTTGATGATTTCGTTTGCGGCATCTGTATAACGCTGTTTCGCTTCTTCGTGTTCCACCACTATATCGTCAAGTGCCGCAGACAAGTCGTTGCCGACAAAGACTTGGTCATAGAAATCCCTAAATATACGATCAACCACGCTCGTGAAGACCATTAAAACAAGGTTTAATGAAAAAGGCCTCTGAAACCACAAATTTATGGTTTTCAGACGGCCTGTTGCTTATGCGGCAAACTATTTGATATGAGGAAAAATAAAACGCATACGCGAAATTTGCATGGAGGCCACTTTCTGCGTAGCGGAGTAATTTTCAATTTTCTCTTGCATTCTGATTTGATGCATATTGCCGTTATAACGGGGAGCCGCGTTTTTAGATTTGTTGACTGTCGGCAGTTCAGCCTCAGCCTTCAAAGCTTCCTCTGCCTCAATCGCCGAAAGTGTAGCCTCATCCCTTACCAAACCGAAACGCTCGATAATGGCATTGGCTTCATCTATATAATGCGATTTGTCCGCGCCATTTTCCAACACCGCATCTTCAAGCACGACCGACAAATGCTTGCCGCAATTTTCGATACGCTCGGCGATGCGCGAATAAACCATCCAACGTTTCAACCTCAATGCGCCTGCATCGTCATTGGGTGAAGCAGCATCCAGTTTAATCAAGCCATAGTGTTTGCCGTAATACAGACGGAACACCAGCTGTTTCAAACCTTCTGTTTCGTCCAGCATCAGATAAAATTCGCGAACTAACAACAGCAAACGGTCGAATGCACCTGCTTTGGACAGATACTCCGGATCATCGGAAGCGAGCGCGTAAATCAGTTTGGACAGCTTGGCGTTGAGTGCGTTATTCATCTTTTTTCCTTTTATTTTTAAGCGATGGATTGTCTTAAGAGCCGTTCCAAAAAATTTGGTTGCATAGCGAAATGTAAATTTTACATGGAAACCAAATCATTCAAAACGGAATAAAAAGTATAAAACGGCAGATTCAAAGGGAATATGCCGTGAATTTTTAAGTGTCTTGCCGTATTTTAACGCAACTATGCTATTTTGTTAAAAAATAGCGCCATCATTTATCTGCCCATCTTCCGTAAAACAATCTGGCAGTCCGACTTCTTCTTGATTAAAATAATTGGCAATAGTCGAAACCTAATAAAGGAACACATCATGAAATGGACAGATACCCAACGCATCGCCGAAGAACTCTACGATTTACACGGCGACAGCATCGACCCGAAAACCGTGCGTTTTACCCAACTGCGTGATTTGATTATGGCTCTGCCTGAATTTGACGATGATCCGGCGCGTTGTGGCGAGCGCATTCTCGAAGCCGTGCAACAAGCCTGGATAGATGAAGCGGAATAACCTTTTCCCTTTTCATCAAACAAGACCTCAGGCTGTTTTTCAGACGGCCTGAGGTCTTTATTAAATCTATTCATACAATTTCGGAAAATTTCGAAATTGACTCATACCAACCTCAAATTTATTATGCAGTCTGACAACAAATAAAAGATATGCAGAAGGTGCATAACCATGAATCACGCTCGAGAAATCGCCGCTTTAAACAACAGCCTTTCTGATTTGAAAGGCGACATCAATGTTTCGTTCGAATTTTTCCCGCCGAAAAACGAACAAATGGAAACCATGCTGTGGGATTCCATCCATCGCCTGCAAACCTTGCATCCGAAATTCGTTTCCGTAACCTACGGTGCAAACTCCGGCGAACGCGACCGCACACACAGTATCGTCAAACGCATCAAACAAGAAACCGGCCTTGACGCAGCCCCCCACCTGACCGGTATCGACGCCAGCCCTGACGAGTTGCGCCAAATCGCCAAAGATTATTGGGACAGCGGTATCCGCCGCATTGTCGCCCTGCGTGGCGACGAGCCGCCCGGCTATGAGAAAAAACCTTTCTATGCCGAAGATTTGGTCAAACTGTTGCGCTCTGTTGCAGACTTTGACATTTCCGTAGCGGCCTATCCAGAGGTTCACCCGGAAGCCAAATCCGCACAAGCCGACTTAATCAATCTGAAACGCAAAATCGATGCGGGTGCAAACAACGTTATTACCCAATTCTTCTTCGACGTGGAAAGCTATCTGCGCTTTCGTGACCGTTGCGTGATGATGGGCATCGACGTTGAAATCGTTCCCGGCATCCTGCCCGTAACCAATTTCAAACAATTGACCAAAATGGCCCAAGTGACCAACGTCAAAATCCCAAGCTGGCTGTCTAAAATGTACGAAGGTTTGGATGACGACCAAGGCACGCGCAACCTTGTTGCCGCCAGCATCGCCATCGACATGGTCAAAGTCCTCTCGCGCGAAGGTGTCAAAGACTTCCACTTCTACACCCTCAACCGCAGCGAACTGACTTACGCCATCTGCCATATTTTGGGCGTGCGTCCGCGTTAATAAAACAGACGGCCTCCCCATTCTGATTTACAATATCGAACATTCAGGCCATACCGGCCTGATTCAAAATTCCAACTAGGAGAGTTAACATGACAACATTGCATTTTTCAGGCTTCCCGCGCGTCGGTGCCTTCCGCGAATTGAAATTCGCACAAGAAAAATACTGGCGCAAAGAAATCAGCGAGCAAGAATTGCTGGCTGTTGCTAAAGACTTGCGCGAGAAAAACTGGAAACACCAAGCTGCTGCCAACGCTGATTACGTTGCTGTAGGCGATTTCACTTTCTACGACCACATCCTCGACCTGCAAGTTGCCACCGGTGCCATCCCTGCCCGCTTCGGCTTCGACAGCCAAAACCTGTCTTTGGAACAATTCTTCCAACTGGCCCGCGGTAACAAAGACCAATTCGCTATCGAAATGACCAAATGGTTCGACACCAACTACCACTACTTGGTGCCTGAATTCCACGCCGATACCGAATTCAAAGCCAACGCCAAACACTACGTTCAACAACTGCAAGAAGCCCAAGCTTTGGGCCTGAAAGCCAAACCGACCATCGTCGGCCCATTGACTTTCCTGTGGGTAGGTAAAGAAAAAGGCGCTGTCGAATTCGACCGTCTGAGCCTGTTGCCTAAACTGTTGCCTGTTTACGTTGAAATCCTGAACGCTTTGGTTGAAGCCGGTGCCGAATGGATTCAAATCGATGAGCCTGCTTTGGCTGTCGACCTGCCTAAAGAATGGGTAGAAGCCTACAAAGACGTTTACGCCACTTTGAGCAAAGTAAACGCCAAAATCTTGTTGAGCACTTACTTCGGTTCCGTTGCCGAACACGCTGCCTTGCTGAAATCCCTGCCTGTTGACGGCCTGCACATCGACTTGGTACGCGCGCCTGAGCAACTGGACGCATTTGCCGACTACGACAAAGTTCTGTCTGCCGGCGTTATCGACGGCCGCAATATTTGGCGCGCCAACCTGAACAAAGTTTTGGAAACTGTTGAGCCTCTGCAAGCCAAACTGGGCGACCGTTTGTGGATCTCCAGCTCTTGCTCTCTGCTGCACACTCCATTTGACTTGTCAGTTGAAGAAAAACTGAAAGCCAACAAACCTGACCTGTACTCTTGGTTGGCCTTCACCCTGCAAAAAACCCAAGAATTGCGCGTTCTGAAAGCCGCATTGAACGAAGGTCGTGATTCTGTTGCCGAAGAACTGGCTGCCAGCCAAGCTGCCGCCGACTCCCGTGCCAACAGCAGTGAAATCCATCGCGCAGACGTTGCCAAACGCCTGGCCGATTTGCCTGCCAACGCAGACCAACGCAAATCTCCATTTGCCGACCGTATCAAAGCGCAACAAGCATGGTTGAACCTGCCTCTGCTGCCGACTACCAACATCGGTTCTTTCCCACAAACTACCGAAATCCGCCAAGCACGCGCAGCCTTCAAAAAAGGCGAACTGTCTGCCGCCGATTACGAAGCCGCAATGAAAAAAGAAATCGCCTTGGTAGTTGAAGAGCAAGAAAAACTGGACTTGGACGTACTGGTACACGGCGAAGCCGAGCGTAACGACATGGTCGAATACTTCGGCGAATTGTTGAGCGGTTTTGCATTCACTCAATACGGCTGGGTACAAAGCTACGGCTCACGCTGCGTTAAACCACCTATCATCTTCGGTGACGTAAGCCGTCCTGAAGCCATGACTGTCGCTTGGTCTACTTACGCACAAAGCCTGACCAAACGCCCGATGAAAGGTATGTTGACCGGTCCTGTAACCATTCTGCAATGGTCTTTCGTCCGCAACGATATTCCACGTTCTACCGTGTGCAAACAAATCGCACTGGCTCTGAACGACGAAGTATTGGATCTGGAAAAAGCCGGCATCAAAGTCATCCAAATTGACGAACCTGCCATCCGCGAAGGTCTGCCTTTGAAACGTGCCGATTGGGATGCTTACCTGAACTGGGCCGGCGAATCTTTCCGCCTGTCCTCTACCGGTTGCGAAGACAGCACCCAAATCCACACTCATATGTGTTACTCCGAGTTCAACGACATCTTGCCTGCCATCGCTGCTATGGATGCTGACGTGATCACTATCGAAACTTCACGTTCCGACATGGAACTCTTGACCGCGTTCGGCGAATTCAAATACCCGAACGACATCGGCCCGGGCGTTTACGACATCCACAGCCCACGCGTACCGACTGAAGCTGAAGTTGAGCACCTGTTGCGCAAAGCCATCGAGGTTGTACCGGTTGAACGCCTGTGGGTGAACCCGGACTGCGGCCTGAAAACCCGTGGCTGGAAAGAAACTCTGGAACAACTCCAAGTAATGATGAACGTAACCCACAAATTGCGTGCCGAACTGGCTAAATAATGTGAGTTAGATGAAAAGGCCGTCTGAAAATTTTCAGACGGCCTTTTTTTATTTATCGATATTTAAAACATAAAGATTACGACTTCAACAGCTTACAAAATCCCTGTCGTTGCATGATGTTCTTCCACTCCTGATGTATACACGTTCTGAGTATGGTGATACACAGTCTCTTTAGTCGTTTCGACAATATGGTTGGCTTCTGACAAAATATCGCTCAATGCCACTTTACTGCCGGTCGTATTCACCTTTTTCAGTGCCGCGCCGTTATGGCTATTGCCTTCAGAATACGTGTTGATGTCATTCTCAAAGCGCAGCCATGAATCATACAACTTGCCTTTAATGTCCGTCAGGATTTTGTTGTTGGCCACATTTAAAGATGCCTTACCCTTAGGGTTGGTACTGTGTACGTCTATCAAAGCATCATTCAAATCACCGCCAAGTTTCAATGTGTTATTGGTGATGTTGTACTCTTTGGCATTGCTCTTTAAATAAGCAAATTCGACATAGCCGGCAGATTCTTCACGCACGGAAATTTTGTTGTTGTGAATCGTTACCGCACCATGCATAGCGACATTGCCATGGTGTTCTTCCACATAAACCGGTACTGCGCCTTTCATAATCTTGCCAATATCGGCATCATTGCCGCTGATGGTAATGGTACCGCTGCCCATGCCGTTTTTAGATAAAACACGGTCGTAGGTATCGTTGATGACGGCAATCAGATATTTGGTGGATTCGCCGCTGATCTTGTTGTTTGCCATATTGAGTGTGTAATCCATTTTGCTTTCATGGTTACGGAACTCAATCGCGTAGGTCTGAATATTGTTTTGATAAACCGTCAGATTTTTAATGACATTATCGCTAATATCGAAATAACCTTTATCAGCCGAGTGCAAATCTCTGTATTGGGTATTGGTTTGTACCTGAATCCCTGAATACATGTGGTAGTACTTACCCAAGTCATCATCAACATTCAAACGGAAGCTCGGGTCTTGGATAATGGTATTGCCGGTGATTTTGACTTTATCCATAGAAAACTGGCGGTTGTAGGCAACAATACCATATAGCCGGTCACCCGTTAACACATTGTCTTCAATGACAATGCCTGTACCATCATGCACATCCAAACCCTTGCGGTAGTTGTGGTCGGTCGTGTTTTTACGGTATGTGATGCCGTAATTGTAGCTACCGGCAGCCACGGCCATACCGTAGCCGGTCCCGCCATCCGCTTCGTGGCCGTTCCAATCCAAACGGTTGCCCTCGCCGATAAAGTTTTGTTGGAAACCGATCAACGCACCGGCAACGCGGTTGTGGTGCAGATACGAATCGACAATACGGTTGTTTTCACCCAAAGGCAGCGCTTCGTATGTTTCATCAATTTCGCCGCTTTGCACGCGCTCTTTAAAGGTCAGCTTATGGCCTTTTTCCGTTTCCAAAGAAGCGGTCGAGGTAAACATCACACCAGCGCGGTTGGCACCGGAAACCTCTACTTTGCTGATTAAAGTATTGTCCGCATCGTTCACCAAAATACCGTTTACCTTGCCAAAATAGCTTAAGCCTTTGCGGTAAAAATCAGGGTTGGTATATTGAACTGACAAATCGGCAATGGTTTTATTGTTTTGCCCATCGATCAAGATACCGGCAAATTCTCGGATATCGTCATGGTTGGTGTCCGGATTGAATTCGCCTGTTTGCGCCTTATCAAACGTTACTTTGGTTTTGCCCATGCCCGAACCAAACAAACCACGCGCGCCGGAGACGGTTTTATCCATCACAATCTGATTGGAAATATAGTAAGTACCATCCAAGAAGACCATGGCTTTTTCTTTGTGCGCCGCCTCTAAAGCTGCTTTAAATGCCTGAAGGCTGTCTTTTTTACCCTGCGCATCGGCACCAAAATCATTCACACGAACGTAATTGCCATACTCTTTGGATTCATACACGCGGTATTTTCCGGATAGACCTTCCCTGCCTTCGGCATGGTCGTCAATTTTGTTTGCTTTACCCGAACTGAGGTGGCCGTCGTGGCTATTGATTGCTTTTTTACCGGAAGAAACGCCCGCTATTTTGTCATGGCCGTCTGAATCCTTCAGATTCTTTTTATGGACAATCTCAACGGTTTCTTTTTCTTCGGCAACTCTGTCTTCCGCCTCTTTTTCTTTGCGTGCGGCTTCGAGTTTGGCTTTACGCTCTGCAGCCGCTTTTTCGACTGCCGCTTTATGCGCTTCTTTTGCGCGCTCGACAGCCTTTGCTTTAGCGGCGGCAGCCTCGGCTATTTTTTTTGCTTTGGCTTCTTCGTAAACTTTTTGCCTTTCAGCCAGGACTTTTTCCATCGATTGATTAACCGGTTCTTTTGAAACAACGTGTTTGCTCGCCACTTTAGGCACAATGGTATGTTTACTGGAAACGCTGCTTACAGAAGCAACGCTGGCCCGTGCAACATGCATTTTGATCACAAGGCTGTCTGAAGATGATGAAGAACTGTCAAATTTTGCTGCCTCCGCCACATGCACTACTTCTCTCGTTACCGTATTTTTACCGCTTAATTGCTTAAGCTCAGGAGAAACCGACGGTATATCCTCCCAATTGTGGGTGTGTATCCATTCTTTTAGAGGAGAAGATGATTTGGAATTTGCTTCAGGTGTGGATGAGCCGTGACGAATGTGGGTACGGCCAAGAGGAGCAAGTTTATGTGACATAATCAGCGTATTTCCTTGTATCGAATATCGCCTTTCCCACCGCACAAGCGTGCAACAAAAAAGCCGATTGATTAAAGAGGTAAGACGGATTCTGTCGTAACAGCAATTGCCTGTATAAAGGCCAAACTGAAGTTGGCCGCTTTGAGAAACTCGGCAGCGTTTCCCCTTCTGCCGGTTTTCTGATTGGAAACGGTCATGGTGTCAGACAGAACCCTTGGATGACTTTATATAGGCAATCTGTCCGCGTACCATGTGTCCGGTTATTTTTGACGGAAATGTATCAGAGTCCCTTTTTAATTGATTAGTTCATCCAAAGTTAAGTTATTTTTGATTTTTATAGCAAAATAAAAATGGTTTTATCTTGCATCGTTTTCCTTTTTGGCTTGACAGAGTGAATCCCGCGAAGCCCAAAAGGAGGGAAATTTTAACACGATATGTTTTTAGCATTCCCTATTTAACTAAATTTACAAAATATACAGAATAAATATCTACAACTGTTTTTAACTTCTTCTAAAAATCAATAAAATTCGATATTTTCAATATGTATTTTTACAACATGCCTGCGCATTATATACCGATTATCTAAAAATACTACCGTTTGTTTAAAAAATTTAGCATTTTATTATCGTTTTCCCCATCAAAAAACCAATAAAAAAGCCGTCTGAAAAAATATTTCAGACGGCCTTTTATATTAACTGCGTTCTACTTAACAAACTTCGACCAACCAGCCGTGTTTGTCTTCTGTCAAACCGTATTGAATGTCCGTAATTGCCTTACGGATTGCATAACCGCGCTCTTGGCTCTTCACTTCGATTTCTTTGCCGTCAATCACGAAAGAAGTTACCGGAGAAATGACCGCAGCCGTACCGGTCAGAATCGCCTCTGCGCCATTTTCCACAGCTGCTTTTAGCTCATCAACGGTAAAGTTGCGTTCGGTAACGGTGTAGCCCAAATCTTTGGCAACAGTCAGCACGGAATCACGGGTAACGCCGTGCAGGAATTCGTCGGTCAACGGTTTGGTAATGATTTCATCGCCATTAATCAGGATAAAGTTAGACGCGCCGGTTTCCTGAACGTCGCCATTCGGGCAGAACAACACTTGGTTTGCGCCATATTCAGCTTTGGCTTTCAACACCCAAGGCATGGCGGAAGCGTAGTTGCCGCCGCATTTCACACGACCCATATGTGGCGCGCAACGGATATGTTCGGTTTCCACCAAGATTTTAACGGGCGAACCGGCTTTGAAATAGTCGCCAACAGGAGAAGCCAAAATGTACAGCAAGGCTGTTTCGGAAGGAGAACCGGCTTTACCGATCACAGGGTCGGTACCGATCAAAGTCGGACGCAGGTACAAAGCGGCAGGCGCGTCAGGGATTTCCTCGGCGGAGCGTTTGACCAATTCGATCAAAGCATTCAAATAAGCTTCCGTTTCAGGACGCGGCAGGTGCAGAATATCTGCGCTTTGCTGCATACGCGCGATGTTGGCGGTCGGGCGGAACATCACGATTTTGCCGTTTGCCTGACGGAATGCCTTCAAACCTTCAAAACATTCGCTGCCGTAATGCAAAGCATGTGCGCCGGGGGCGAGTGTCAGGTCTTTGGAAGATTGCCATTCTACCGGTTGCCATTTACCTTCACGATAAGCGATAACGGGCATTTCAGCGTGAAAAACGCTGCCGAATACGGCTGGAACTGGTCTGCTCATGATGATTGCCTTTCTTATTCTGATTTGTAAGATAATAACTAAAGACTGAACAATACGCCTTTCAATATGGGTTTGACAAGTACCCGTCAACATTAAAGATACCTTTCCCATGCCGTCTGAAACATGCCGTCCTATCCGAAATCCGGCAAATCGTTTAAACTAATACCATTTTTCAGACGGCCTGCACCAACCGCGGCCCACCCGGAGCAACCCATGAAACTCATCTCTACCATCATCAAAATCCTGATTCTTCTTGTTTTCCTCCTGCTGGCCATCACCAATACCCACACTGTATCCTTCTTCTACCTGCCCGGCCAAAACATCAATCTGCCGCTGATTGTCGTGCTTTTCGGTGCATTTATTATCGGCATCGTGTTCGGTATGTTTGCCCTCTTCGGCCGTCTGTTGTCCCTGCGCAGCGAAAACAACCGTCTGCGCGCCGAAGTGAAAAAATACGCCCACCTTTCCGAAAAAGACCTGACCCCGGTCAAAACCGAAACACCGGCAACGGCTTCCGAAACCGCTCCCAAAGCGTAACGCCACCAATCAATAAAGGAATACCATGGACAACGAATTGTGGGTCATCTTACTGCCCATCGTCCTCCTCCCCGTTTTCTTCGCTATGGGCTGGTTTGCCGCGCGCGTCGATATGAAGACCGTCCTGAAACAGGCCAAAAGCATACCGGCAGGGTTTTACAAAAGCCTTGATGCCCTCGTTGACCGCAACAGCGGCCGCGCCGCGCGCGAATTGGCAGAAGTCATCGACCAGCAGCCGCAGTCATACGACTTGAATCTGACCTTAGGCAAGCTCTACCGCCAACGCGGCGAAAACGACAAAGCCATCAATATGCACCGCGCCCTGCTCGATTCGCCCGACACCGTCAACGAAAAACGCGCGCGCGTGCTTTTTGAATTGGCGCAAAACTACCAAAGTGCAGGCTTGGTGGACCGCGCCGAACAAATCTTCCTCGGTTTGCAGGAAGGCGATATGGCACGCGAAGCCCGCCAACACCTTTTGAGCATCTACCAACAAGACCGCGACTGGGAAAAAGCCATCGAGATGGCACAGCTCTTGAGCCATGACGAACAGACCTATCAGTTTGAAATTGCCCAGTTCTATTGTGAAATTGCCCAAGCCGCGCTGTTCAAATCCAACTTCGACGCCGCCCGCTACAACATCGGTAAAGCACTCGAAGCCAACAAAAAATGTACGCGCGCCAACATCATCCTTGGCGATATCGAATACCGTCAGGGCAATTTCCCTGCCGCAGTAGAAGCGTATTCCGCCATCGAGCAGCAAAACCATGCCTATTTGAGCATGGTGGGCGAGAAACTCTATGAAGCCTATGCCGCGCAAGGCAAGCAGGAAGAAGGCCTCAACCGCCTCATCGGCTATATGCAAACCTTTCCCGATCTTGACCTGATCAACGTCATCTACGAAAAGGCTCTGCTGCTCAAAGGCGAAACCGAAGCGGCGCAAATCGCTGTCGAACTCGTCCGCCAAAAACCCGACCTCAACGGCGTGTACCGCCTGCTTGGTTTGAAACTCAGCAGTATGAATCCGGAGTGGAAAGCCGATACCGATATGATTCGTTCCATTATCGGCCGCCAGCTGCAAAAAAGTGTCATGTACCGCTGCCGCAACTGCCACTTCAAATCCCAAGTCTTCTTCTGGCACTGCCCGGCCTGCAACAAATGGCAAACCTTTACGCCGAATAAAATCGAAATTTAATCAAGCGTTAAGCATTAAAAAAAGGCCGTCTGAAATCTTTTCAGACGGCCTTTTTATTACAAAGCAAAGAAAGGAAGCAAGAATCGTTCCAACAAGAAAAAAATAAAGTTGAATCATACTTAATTATTCGGAAAAAATATGAGAAAGAGTATAATAGTTGGATATAAGAGAAGTTTTAGGAGCAAATATAAAAATTCACTTTGAAAAAGGACTTCAGTTAGAAAATGCCCAACTCATTTGTCAGTGGTCTAATGCTTTGGGAGAAAGTTTTCAGAAGCAATGGATGGGGCCAAAGATTTCTTATCCCTTGATTGCCCAATCCTTGCAAAAGATGGAAGGGATTTTTTCCATTTTTGTTGGAGAAGAGTTTGTAGGCATCATCCAGAAAATCAAACTAGAAGATAAAAATCTTCATATTGGAAGATTTCTCATAGCTCCACAGAAGCAGGGAAAAGGATTAGGTAGAAAAGCTTTTCAATACTTTCTTCAAGAAATGTTTGAAAATGAAGAAATAGAAAGTATTTCCCTAACGGTTTTTGAGTCAAATCAAATAGCTAGAGACCTCTACCAAAAAGAGGGATTTGAAATTGTTCAAACCATTGAAGTTCCAGAACGTAAATACATAATGAGAAAATCTAGGTAAGAACTAAATTACACTAGAAATTGTCCCCTTTATCAAAGTGGCTCAAAATATAGTCTTACACACCAACAATATCTACTCAACAACGCTGCTCTGCCCATGCCAAGGCCGCTACAACCTGAGCCTCAATATCGGCATTAAACTCGCCGGCACGGTACGCGTCGCGCAATTCCGTGCGACGGGTTTCATCTGCCGCAATTTGATTCAACACCACTTGTGGAAACTCGCTAAACACAGACCCTGCCTCTTCATGACCCATTAAAAACAGCGCAGGGATTTTTTGGTTGGTACGGACGATTTCCTGTTGGCGCGGATTATCGAAACGACTGCTGTCGTCAAAATCACGGCGGGCAATATAGTTGACGCGGATATTGGGGTTCAACTCCGCCATTTTTTGAATAAACGGCACAAACACGCGGCAATCAGGGCAATATGGTGCAGCGGCAAGCAGCCAGTTTTGCGGACGGCTGATCTTTTTAACCGCCGCTACCGTTTGCGCCGACAGCTCGGTTGCCTGATAGAGTTGCTGCTGTTTCAATTTGTCTTCTTCAGTATCAAAATCCAAATATTCTGCATAAGTGGCCATGCTTTACTCCTGTTCTGTTGTATCGGTTTTCCCTGCCACGCCGGTCAAAAGCGGCACAAGCAGATTGACGACGAGGTTTTCAAATAGCGGTTCATCAAGAGGCGATTCTTCCGAATGGCCAAACACCAGCTTCACTTCGGTATATTCTTTCTGCCCTTTGCTCATTTTATTGCCGTTAAAAACATCATGGGCTTTTCTCAAGGCAGCATCCCAATCCTCTTTCTTGTTGTACTCCTCCGCAGCGGCAAGACTGGTTTTGGCAAAAAACGGTAAGGGGGTATTTTGTCCGATTCGGAAATATACCAACCATTCTTTCAAAAGTGCCCTCGCGGCCTCTTGCCCGATGGCGGCATAGGTTTCGGTCTGCCCCAAGCTAACAATATGGGTTTGTCGATTTTCAACGGATTGAGGGGCGACGGCGCAAAAAATCAAATGCTCCAATAAACGGGCAATGCGGTTGGGCGCATTGTCTTTTTGATTTAGGAACACAATGCGGCCGCATTCGTAAAGATTGCCGATGGTGCCTTGTAACACCAAGTCGTCAAAGGATTCTTCATAAGGTTCAGACGGCCTTTTGTCGCTGCGTATCAGCTCGGCATCTACGTTTTTCGCAGATATTTGATACTGCTTCTGCCATAAACCGCCCAATTCGCCTACCGGCATCAGGCTTTCTGCATTCAGCCGAATGGCCGTATCTTCAAAATCTTCCCCTTTGCGCCGCGCATCCAAATAGGCATCGGCAATCCGGCCTTCATGTTGCGGCTCAAACGGTTCGGCAGACTCCCATGCGCCGTCCAGATACGGCTGATCCCAGCTTAAATTTTTCTTCAGCCAAACTTTGACAGGGTTGCGCCAAAAACTGACAAGCTCGCCCTGGTGAATGGTTTTGCCCGGTTCTTCCTGACTTAAGGCCTCAAGGAAAAACGGCTGCGCTTCCGCTTGCGGTTGGTTCAACGCATCGGCGTAATCTTGGCGCGTACTGAAGAGGCCGTCTGAAAGCGCGTCCTCTTGGAAATAACGGCGCGAAAAAGCCTGCAAAGGATGATGTTTCACCCATTTCTCTGACAACTCGCGCCCGCTTTTCCCCGTCATGGCGGCAATGGTATCCAGCAGCTCGCTGATTAACGAAGACGGCGCAAATTCGGCATCATTGCGTATATCGCGGCCGATATAAGATAAATACAGCATTTCGCGTGCGCTGATTAATGCTTCGAGGAAGAGATACCGGTCGTCGTCGCGGCGGGCGCGGTCGCCTTTTTTCGGATGTTTGGCAATCAGGTCGAACACCGCCGCTTTGGTATTGCGCGGAAAATCGCCGTCATTCAAACCCAGCAGGCAAACCATTTTAAACGGCAGGCTGCGCATCGGCACCATACTACAGAAAGTGATACCGCCGCTCAAAAATCCGGCTTGGCTTTCACTGTCCAAAAAACGACAGATATGGCGGATAACGGTTTTACACGGCAACAATCCGTCAAATTCGGCCAACTGCGCCTCTTCCTGCCATTTCGCCAAAGACTGCTCAAACTGCTGCTTGGCGTATTGGTCGTCCGTATCCGGAGCAAACAGTTTCTCCAGCACATCGCGACAACGCTGCACCCAGCCTTCCACATCGGCAGGCTCTTGCCATTGCGCCGCCATATCGGCCAAAGTACGGATAAATTCGGCAAAACCGCTGAACACGTCCAACTGGTTGACGTTGCTATGCCACGCGCTCACGCCCTGCCACATGCCGTGGCCGCCTTCGGGCAGCATCCAGCCCAAGGCCAAACGCTCTACCGCCTGCTGCCAAGTAAAGAGGTTGTCTTTACCCTCGCGCATGGTTTGGTCCAAACCCCAATGCACATTCAATCCGGCAACAGCCTCATGCAGCAACGGCACATCTTCCTCGCTCAAACCGAAGCGTTGCAACACCAACCGGCTTTCCAGCAAAGGTAAAACCTTGTCCACTTCAAACCGGCTTTCCAGCAAGTCCAACGTTTGCGCCAAAGCATACAGCAAGGGCTGGCGGCGGCTGAGTTTTACATCCGAAATCGAATACGGCAAAGCCTGGCTGCCCGCCTGCTCCTGTCCAAAAACGGCTTCGATAAACGGGCTGTAGGGCTCGATGTTCGGCGTCAAAACGGCAATATCGTGCGGCTGCCAGTCGGGATTATTTTGCAACACCAGCGACAGCTCTTCTTTCAAAATCTGCAATTCGCGCAAAGGACTGTGGGCCGCAACGATTTTGACCGAACCGTCGTTCAACAGCTTGTCCGGCTCGACACACACCGGATTGCCGTCCGCATCGTGGACTTGAACCCAAGCCTGCTGCGCGCCCGCCTCACTTTCTTCCTGTTGATATAAGCGTTCAGACGGCATGATTAAGTTTTGGATATCGTTTTGCAGGCAATGCAACAAGGTATCGTCTTTTCCCTCTTCATAAACCTGAATATCCTGCTCGGTTTCCACTTCCGACAGAAAATCAAAGAAATCGCATCCCTGCTTGCCCAAAGAAGCCAACAGCGGATGCCCTGCCTGCGACAAATCCGCCTCATCGCCCCTTTTCAAAATCTGCGCCTCGTCGATGACCTCGCCCCAATATTGGCTGCTCGGGTTGAGCGCAAACACAAACACATCGCAATGCTTGGAAATTTGGTGCAGCAGTTGCAGATACATCGGCGCCATTGTCGAAATGCCGAATACAAACAACCTTTGCGGCAAGACCGATTTATCCAACTGCGCCAACAACTTTTCCCACAAGGCCACGCGGTGCGGCGCCGATTGGCTGCCATCGTCCAAATAACGCCACAGCCGCGCCTGCCAATCCTCATCATCGCCCAAGCCCAGCAGCTTCCCTGCCTGCCACGCATCAATCCAATCCGGCCGGTACACCAAATATTGGTCGAAAATATCCGCCATTTGTCCGGCAAGCTGATAATCCGCCGATGCCGAGCTTTGTAAATAACTTGCCAGCTTCAGGCGCACGTTTTCGTATTCCGGGGCCGTCTGAAACGCTTCGCTGCGGAACAAATCCAGCAAACGCCAACGCATGACCTCAGGCGAAAACGGGCTGAGCGGCGGCACATCGGGAACCAATTTACGCATCAGCTGCCACGCCAAACCGGCCGGCAGGCTGAACTTCAAATTCGCCGCCACGCCGAGTTTGCGCGCAAAAAACACATTCAGATACCGCCGCATCCCCTGGCTCTGCACCACCACTTCTTCCTGCGCCAATACCGCATCCAAAGGCAAGGCCTGATGAATATGCGCGCACATTTCGGCAAGCGCTTCCAAACGGTCGGACTGATAAAGATAAAACATAGCAGACAATCTAAAAAACAATTGCCCACATTATAATGCCATTAGGACAAATGCTTCAGCAGAAGCAGCAAACAAAAACACAGGCCGTCTGAAACACATCGCTTCAGACGGCCTAAAACAAAACAAATCCATCGGCGGCCAATTATTAAGGGGCTGACGTAGATTAGCAGTTATGCTAGG
>NZ_KV830183.1:0-15602 GCF_001836705.1 Neisseria sp. HMSC061B04 | reverse complement strand
CGGTTTGCTACGTTCAAATTTTTCCTTAGCCATGAGCTAATTCCTTTACATATAAAGATCGATTAAAGAACAATGGCCGTCTGAAAATTTATTTTCAGTTTCAGACGGCCTTTTCTGATTAGCCTTTACGGGCTTCAGTTACAGCAGCAGCTACGTGAGCAGGAGCTTCAGCGTATTTTTTGAACTCCATGGAGTAAGTAGCACGGCCTTGGGTTGCAGAACGCAGGTCGGTTGAGTAACCGAACATTTCTGCCAGAGGTACTTCGGCACGGACTTTTTTACCGCCGATACCGTCATCATCCATACCCAATACGACACCACGGCGACGATTCAAGTCACCCATTACGTCACCCATGTATTCTTCAGGTGTTTCCACCTCAACTGCCATGATTGGTTCCAACAGAGCTGGGTTGGCTTTACGCATACCTTCTTTGAAGGCTTGAGACGCAGCCAATTCGAAGGCCAGTTGAGAGGAGTCAACGTCATGTGAAGAACCGAAGATCAAACGCACACGTACGTCAACTACCGGGTAACCGGCAACGATACCGTTAGGCAAAGTATCGCGAATACCTTTATCGACAGACGGAATAAATTCGCGAGGAATCACACCACCTTTAATTTCGTCGATAAATTCGTAACCCGCACCACCTGGTTCCATAGGTTCCATTTTGATCACAACGTGACCGTATTGACCTTTACCACCAGATTGTTTGGCGTGTTTGTATTCAGCTTCAACTTCTTTGCGGATGGTTTCGCGGTAAGCCACTTGAGGCGCACCGATATTTGCTTCCACGCCGAATTCGCGTTTCATACGGTCAACAATAATTTCCAAGTGCAGCTCACCCATACCGGAAATAATGGTTTGACCGGATTCTTCGTCTGTACGAACACGGAAAGATGGGTCTTCTTTTGCCAGACGGTTCAGGGCAATACCCATTTTCTCTTGGTCGGCTTTGGTTTTCGGCTCAACGGCAATATGAATTACCGGCTCAGGGAATTCCATGCGTTCCAAGATGATCGGTGCGCTTTCTGCACACAAGGTTTCACCAGTGGTAACGTCTTTCAGACCGATAGCGGCTGCGATGTCGCCAGCACGCACTTCTTCAATTTCAGTACGGTCTGCAGCAGTCATTTGTACCAAGCGACCGATACGTTCGCGAGTACCTTTTACAGAGTTCAATACGGTATCACCGGATTTCACCACACCAGAGTAAACGCGGATGAAAGTCAACTGACCAACGTATTTGTCGTTCAACATTTTGAACGCCAATGCAGAGAATTTCTCTTCATCGCTGGCTTGACGGCTGTCAGCTTCTTCAGTGTTAGGGTTAACACCTTGAACTGGAGGAATGTCGGTAGGAGCAGGCAGCAATTCTACAACTGCGTCCAACATACGTTGAACACCTTTGTTTTTGAATGCTGAACCGCACAACATTGGTTGAATTTCGCCGGCCAAAGTACGTTGACGCAATGCGCCTACGATTTCTTCTTCAGTCAGCTCATCACCGCCCAAGTATTTGTCCATCAATTCTTCGCTGGCTTCTGCTGCGGCTTCAATCATGTTTTGACGCCATTCTTCAGCAGTCTCAACCAATTCAGCAGGAATATCGCCATAGGTAAAGGTTGTACCTTTATCGGCTTCATTCCAAATAATGGATTTCATTTTCAACAGGTCAACAACACCGCTGAAGCTGTCTTCCGCACCAACCGGAATCACGATAGGTACAGGGTTTGCGCGCAAACGGGTTTTCATTTGCTCAACAACGCGGAAGAAGTTGGCACCTTGACGGTCCATTTTGTTTACAAATGCCAAGCGAGGTACTTGGTATTTGTTAGCTTGACGCCATACGGTTTCAGATTGAGGTTGAACACCGCCTACTGCACAGTAAACCATTACTGCGCCGTCCAATACACGCATAGAACGCTCTACCTCTACGGTAAAGTCAACGTGTCCCGGGGTGTCGATGATGTTGAAACGGTGCTCAGGGAACTGTTTCGCCATACCGGACCAATAAGAAGTCACAGCAGCAGAAGTAATGGTAATACCACGCTCTTGCTCTTGTTCCATGTAGTCGGTAGTAGCCGCGCCGTCATGCACTTCGCCCAATTTGTGAGTCAAACCTGTATAGAACAAAATACGTTCTGTTGTGGTTGTTTTACCCGCGTCAATATGGGCAGAAATACCGATATTGCGATACAGGCTGATAGGGGTCTTACGAGCCATTTTGTTAGCCTTTCGATATTAGAAACGGAAGTGAGAGAATGCTTTGTTAGCTTCAGCCATGCGGTGTACTTCTTCACGTTTTTTCAACGCACCACCACGACCTTCAGCCGCATCAATCAATTCACCTGCCAAACGCAGGTCCATAGATTTCTCACCACGTTTACGGGCCGCATCGCGAACCCAGCGCATTGCCAAGGCCAGACGACGTGAAGGACGAACTTCAACAGGAACTTGGTAGTTTGCACCACCTACACGGCGGCTTTTCACTTCCACGATAGGTTTGGCGTTTGCAATGGCTTCGTTAAATACTTCGATTGCTACTTTGCCGGTTTTTTTCTCAATTTGCTCCAGCGCACCGTAAACGATACGCTCTGCAACAGATTTTTTACCGTCAATCATCAATACGTTCATGAATTTAGTCAGCTCAACGCTGCCGAATTTTGGATCTGGCAGTACGTCGCGCTTAGGGACTTCTCTACGTCTTGGCATTTTAATTTCCTTTAGTCTATTCAGTTGGGTCTATTCCCATGAATACCCAATTAAGTATTCACTTACTCGGCCGTTGTTCAGCTTAGGCGGCCGACGTGCCTATTTGAGTCCCGATAATTATTTAGGACGCTTAGCACCGTATTTAGAACGGGCTTGTTTACGGTCTTTAACACCTGCAGTATCCAAAGAACCGCGTACAGTGTGGTAACGTACACCTGGCAAGTCTTTTACACGACCGCCGCGGATCAATACGACGCTGTGCTCTTGCAGGTTGTGGCCTTCACCACCGATGTATGAAATGACTTCAAAACCGTTGGTCAGGCGAACTTTACATACTTTACGCAATGCAGAGTTAGGTTTTTTAGGGGTAGTTGTGTATACACGGGTGCATACGCCGCGTTTTTGCGGGCAAGCTTCCAGTGCAGGCACTTTGTTTACGTACACGGGCTTTTGACGGCCTTTGCGTACCAATTGGTTAATAGTTGGCATATTTTCTCGTCCTGTTGAGTTAAATACTTGCCGACACCATGTCGACAAGATTGGAATTATATTTTTATTGCAAGGGTTTAGTCAAGCAAATGACTGATAAAGTTTAGTGTTTTTCTATTTATCTTTAAAATTTTGGAAGCAATGGCCGTCTGAAAGATTCAGACGGCCTCACTCTCTACTCTATCCTAAGCCCTCTTAAAATAAAACCGCAAGACTAGCTTGCGGTTTTATTTTCACGAAAACCCTTCCGGATTATTCGTCTGAAGCTTCGATTTCAGAAGCCTCTTGATCGGCTTGCTGCCATTGTTGGTGACGGCTGCGGTGGTAGGTCAAACCTGTACCGGCAGGAATCAATCGACCAACAATCACGTTCTCTTTCAAACCGCGCAGCTCGTCTTGTTTGCCCATGATAGCGGCCTCGGTCAAGACGCGGGTTGTTTCTTGGAACGATGCAGCAGAAATGAAGCTGTCGGTAGACAAGGAAGCTTTGGTAATACCCAACAACACATTTTCATAACGTGCCGGCTCTTTGCCTTCAGCGATGGCTTTCTCATTGGCAAGCATCACATCGCTACGCTCGACTTGTTCACCAGTAATAAACTCTGTATCACCAGCATCCACAATGTTCACACGGCGCAGCATTTGGCGGATGATGACTTCGATGTGTTTATCGGAAATCTTCACACCTTGCAGGCGGTAAACCTCTTGTACCTCTTGAACAATGTAGCGAGCCAATGCTTCGATACCTTGAAGGCGCAGAATGTCGTGCGGATCTACGGCACCGTCCACAATGGTTTCACCGCGGTTTACCACTTGACCGTCGTGTACCAAAATCTGTTTCTCTTTAGAAATCAGCGTTTCGTATGCTACACCGTCTACGTCGGTAATAATCAGACGCTGTTTACCTTTGGTTTCTTTACCGAAGGAAACGGTACCGGTAATTTCAGCCAACATGCCGGCATCTTTCGGCACGCGTGCTTCAAACAACTCAGCAACGCGCGGCAAACCACCGGTAATATCGCGGGTTTTAGAAGACGCTTGAGGAATACGCGCCAGCACATCACCCTTACCGACTTCCTGACCTTCACGGACAGTAATCACTGCACCGACCGGGAACGCCATAGAAACCGGCGTAGTTGTGCCTGGGATACAGATTTCCAAACCGTTTTCATCCAACAGTTTGACAGTCGGACGCAACAATTTAGAAGCACCGGAGGAGCGACGTTTGCCGTCGATGACCACCAAAGTGGACAAACCGGTTACATCATCGGTCTGTTTCGCAACGGTTACACCCTCTTCTACGTTTTCGAATTTCACCAAACCTGCATGTTCGGTAATCATCGGACGGGTATGCGGATCCCAAGTTGCCAAAGTTTGACCGGCTTTAATGGCCTCGCCGTCTTGTACCAACAGGATTGCACCGTAAGGTACTTTGTGGCGTTCACGTTCACGGCCGATTTCATCGTGAATCACAACTTCACAAGAGCGGCCGATGACAACCAATTCGCCTTTGTTGTTGGCAACGTAACGCATTTGGCTGCTGAAACGAGCTGTACCGTTGGATTTGGCTTCCACTTGGCTGGCAGCGGCCGCACGGGATGCCGCACCACCGATGTGGAACGTACGCATGGTCAGCTGAGTACCTGGCTCACCAATAGATTGTGCAGCAATGACACCTACAGCCTCACCGGCATTAACCAGTTTACCGCGCGCCAAGTCGCGGCCATAACAGTGTGCACACAAACCATGACGGGTCTTACAAGTAATTGGCGTACGGACTTTAACCTCGTCAACACCAGATTGGTCAATGATATCGACTAATTTCTCAGTCAGCAGTGTACCTGCCTCAACCAATGTTTCTCCTGTTGAAGGATCAACAACATCTGATGCAGTAACACGACCCAAAATACGATCGCGCAATGCTTCAATTACGTCACCGCCTTGTACTACTGCTTTCATGACAAAGCCGTCTGAAGTACCGCAATCATCTTCAACAACGACCAAGTCTTGAGTTACGTCTACCAGACGACGGGTCAGGTAACCGGAGTTCGCGGTTTTCAACGCGGTATCCGCCAAACCCTTACGCGCACCGTGGGTCGCAATAAAGTATTGCAATACGGTCAAACCTTCGCGGAAGTTGGAGGTAATCGGCGTTTCAATAATGGAGCCGTCAGGTTTGGCCATCAAACCACGCATACCGGACAACTGTTTAATCTGAGCCGCAGAACCACGGGCACCAGAGTCGGCCATCATGTAAATAGAGTTGAAGGATTCTTGATCAACTTCGTTACCGTCACGGTCGATAACTTTTTGTTTAGACAAGTTATCCATCATCGCTTTAGCAATTTTATCGCCGGCACGACCCCAAATATCGACTACTTTGTTGTAGCGTTCGCCGTTGGTGACCAAACCTTGACGGTATTGGTCTTCGATTTCTTTAACCTCGGCATTGGCTTCAGCCAACAAGGCTGCTTTCTCTTTCGGAATTTCCATATCGTCAACAGCAATGGAAATACCGCCTTTAGCCGCAAAACCGAAACCGGTATACATCAAGTGGTCGGCGAAAATAACTGTTTCACGCAGGCCGCACAAACGGAATGATGCGTTAATCAGTTTAGAAATTTCTTTTTTCTTCAGCGCTTTGTTGATGTACTCGAATGGCAGGCCTTTAGGCAAGATTTCGCTCAACAATGCACGGCCGACTGTTGTTTCGTAACGGTTAACAACAGGTTCAAACTCACCTGCTTCGTTTTTCACCCATTCGCGCAGGCGTACGGTAATTTTCGTACCCAACTCAACCTGTTTGGTATGGTATGCACGATGTACTTCTTTCACATCGGCAAACAGGCTGCCTTCGCCTTTGGCATTGATACGGTCGCGGGTCATGTAGTACAGACCCAATACGATGTCTTGGGAAGGTACGATAATCGGTTCGCCGTTAGCTGGAGACAATACGTTGTTTGAAGCCAGCATCAAAGTGCGCGCTTCCATTTGTGCTTCCAAGCTCAATGGAACGTGCACGGCCATTTGGTCACCGTCAAAGTCGGCGTTAAATGCGGCACATACCAATGGGTGCAACTGAATCGCTTTACCCTCGATCAGGATAGGTTCGAACGCTTGAATACCCAAACGGTGCAGAGTTGGCGCACGGTTCAGCATAATCGGATGTTCGCGGATAACTTCTTCCAAGATGTCCCATACTTCAGGTACTTCTTGCTCTACCAATTTTTTCGCAGCTTTAACGGTAGAGGCCAAACCTTGTTTTTCCAATTTATGGAAAATGAACGGTTTGAACAATTCCAAAGCCATTTTCTTCGGCAGACCGCATTGGTGCAGACGCAGGTATGGGCCTACGGTAATCACGGAACGACCGGAGTAGTCCACACGTTTACCCAGCAGGTTTTGACGGAAACGACCGCCTTTACCTTTAATCATGTCTGCCAATGATTTCAGCGGACGTTTGTTGGCACCGGTCATGGCTTTACCGCGACGGCCGTTATCCAACAGAGAGTCAACCGCTTCTTGCAACATACGTTTTTCGTTGCGGACGATGATGTCAGGCGCATGCAGTTCCAACAGACGTTTCAGACGGTTGTTACGGTTGATAACGCGACGGTACAAATCGTTCAAATCGGAAGTGGCAAAACGACCGCCATCCAATGGAACCAAAGGACGCAAATCAGGTGGCAATACCGGCAGCACATCCATAATCATCCACTCCAGTTTCATACCGGAACGATGGAAGGCTTCCAACACTTTCAAGCGTTTGGCAATTTTTTTGATTTTGGTGTCAGAACCGGTAGATTCCAGCTCTTGACGCAGGATCTCGATCTCGCCGGCAATATCCAAGGTACGCAGCAATTCGCGGATACCTTCCGCACCCATTTTGGCATCAAAGTCGTCGCCGTATTCGTCCAGCTTGTTGTAGTAATCGTCTTCAGTCAGCAATTGACGGCGTTGCAACGGAGTCATGCCGGGATCGGTTACCACAAATGCTTCAAAGTACAATACACGTTCGATATCACGCAACGTCATGTCCAATACCATACCCAGGCGGGAAGGCAGGGATTTCAAGAACCAGATGTGGGCAACAGGCGCAGCCAATTCGATATGGCCCATGCGTTCGCGGCGCACTTTAGACAGGGTAACTTCTACACCACATTTTTCACAGGTTACGCCTTTAAATTTCAAGCGTTTGTACTTACCGCACAAACATTCATAGTCTTTGACCGGACCAAAGATTTTGGCGCAGAACAAACCGTCGCGCTCAGGTTTGAACGTACGGTAGTTAATGGTTTCAGGTTTTTTAACTTCGCCATAAGACCATGAGCGGATGGTTTCGGGAGAGGCAATACCGATTTTGATGGCATCAAACTCTTCTTCCATGCCGGCGGTTTGCAACGGATTAAATAAGTTCAACAAATTCATTTTTGCTCCTTGAAGGAAGTATTTTTACCGCGTGGCGGATTTTCGATATTGGAAACGGTACTTTTGATTTCAGACGGCCTAAATGCCGATTGCTTTATTCTTATTCTGAAACCGCTTTTTCAGACGACCTTAAAAGGCCGTCTGAAAACTTCTGTTTAGTAGCGTTCCAAATCGATATCCAAGCCCAGTGAGCGAATCTCTTTAACCAATACGTTGAAGGATTCAGGCATACCGGCATCGATTTTGTGTTCGCCTTTGACGATGTTTTCGTACATTTTGGTACGACCGTTCACGTCGTCGGACTTCACTGTCAGCATCTCTTGCAACGTGTATGCTGCACCGTATGCTTCCAGCGCCCAAACCTCCATCTCACCGAAACGTTGGCCACCGAACTGGGCTTTACCGCCCAGAGGTTGTTGGGTAACCAGACTGTACGGACCGGTTGAGCGGGCGTGCATTTTTTCATCAACCAAGTGGTGCAGTTTCAGATAGTGCATCACACCGACTGTTACCTTGCGGTCAAACGGTTCGCCAGAGCGTCCGTCATACAGCGTGATTTGGGTTTTGCTGTCGTTAAAGCCCAATTTTTCGACTTCAGGATCATCGCTTGGATAAGCCAAGTTCAACATTTCGCGGATTTCAGACTCTTTCGCACCGTCAAACACTGGGGACGCGAAAGATGCGCCTTTACGCAAGTTAGAAGCCAATTCAATGATTTCTTCATCTGTCAGGCTGTCTAAATCTTCTTTCTTACCGCTGCTGTTGTAGAGTTTATTCAAGAATTCACGCAGCTCGCTGGCGTTGCGTTGCTCTTTCAGCATACGGTCGATGCGCTCGCCGATACCTTTTGCCGCCCAACCCAAGTGAACTTCTAAAATCTGACCGATGTTCATACGGGAAGGTACGCCCAACGGGTTCAGTACGATATCCACCGGACGTCCGTCAGCCATGTAAGGCATGTCTTCCACCGGCAGAATGCGTGATACCACACCTTTGTTACCGTGGCGACCCGCCATTTTGTCACCGGCTTGCAGACGGCGTTTGATGGCGATAAATACTTTCACCATTTTTTGTACGCCCGGTTGCAGCTCGTCGCCTTGAGTCAGTTTTTTCTTCTTAATCTCATACAACTCGTCCGCTTCTTCGCGTTTTTGTTGCAGGCTCAATTTAATCAGTTCCAACTGTTTGGCCAAATCTTCGTCAGCCAGGCGGATATCGAACCAATCATGTTTGCTGGACAGGCTTGCCAGATATTCAGTAGTAATCTCGCTGCCTTTAGCCAGCTTCATCGGGCCACCGTTGGCTTTTTGGCCGACAATCATGCGCTCAATACGGTCAAATGCATCGTTATCAAAAATACGCAACTGGTCGCTCAAGTCTTGACGGTAACGTTTCAGCTCAGAATCAATAATGGATTGGGCACGTTTGTCGCGTTGGATACCTTCACGGGTAAAGACTTGAACGTCGATAACGGTACCGCTCATGCCGGTAGGCATACGCAATGAAGTATCTTTTACATCAGACGCTTTTTCACCGAAGATGGCACGCAACAGTTTTTCTTCAGGAGTCAGTTGAGTTTCGCCTTTAGGCGTTACTTTACCTACCAAGACGTCACCGGCTTCTACTTCCGCACCGATGTAAACAATACCGGATTCATCCAAACGGTTTTGCATACGTTCGGACAAGTTCGGAATATCACGGGTAATGTCTTCCGCACCCAGCTTGGTATCACGGGCAACAACGTTCAATTCCTCAATGTGAATCGAAGTATAGCGGTCATCCGCAGCCACTTTTTCGGAAATCAGAATCGAGTCTTCGTAGTTGTAACCGTTCCACGGCATAAAGGCGATGGTCATATTTTGACCCAAAGCCAATTCGCCCAAATCGGTGGATGCACCGTCGGCAATCAAATCGCCGCGTTGCAAAACATCGCCTGCCTTGACAGCCGGACGTTGGTTGATGTTGGTAGATTGGTTGGAACGGGTAAATTTAACCAAGTTGTAAATATCGACACCCACTTCACCGGCAGTCGCCTCATCGTCATGGACACGAATCACCACACGGTTAGCATCTACATACTCAACCACACCGCCGCGGCGGGCAACGATTGCAGTAGCAGAGTCAACGGCAACGGAACGCTCAATACCGGTACCAACCATCGGTTTTTCAGGACGCAGGCACGGTACTGCCTGACGTTGCATGTTGGCACCCATCAATGCACGGTTCGCGTCATCATGCTCCAAGAATGGAATCAGAGATGCCGCTACAGATACCACTTGACCAGTTGCCACGTCCATATATTGGACACGGTCAGGCGTTGCCATAATGGTTTCGCCTTTTTCACGACAAGTAACTAAATCGCCAATCAAATTACCGTCTTTGTCCAAATCTGCATTCGCCTGTGCAATCACATAGCGGCCTTCTTCGATGGCAGACAAGTAATCGATTTCTTCAGTTACCTTACCATTAACAACGCGACGGTAAGGTGTTTCCAAGAAACCATAATCATTGGTGCGCGCATAAACGGACAATGAGTTGATCAAACCAATGTTCGGACCTTCAGGTGTTTCAATAGGACATACACGGCCATAGTGGGTCGGATGTACGTCTCGCACCTCAAAGCCTGCACGTTCACGGGTCAAACCACCCGGGCCCAATGCAGATACACGGCGTTTATGGGTTACTTCAGACAATGGGTTGGTCTGATCCATAAACTGGCTCAATTGGCTAGAACCGAAGAATTCTTTAATCGCAGCAGAAACAGGTTTCGCATTAATCAAGTCATGCGGCATCAAGTTCTCAGATTCTGCTTGATTCAAACGTTCTTTAACGGCACGTTCTACACGAGCCAAACCACTACGGAATTGGTTTTCTGTCAACTCGCCTACGGAACGAACGCGACGGTTGCCCAAGTGGTCAATATCATCTACTTCGCCATGACCATTACGCAATTCAACCAATGTAGCAATGGAAACTACAATGTCTTCTACGCTCAGAACGTAACCGCCTTTTTCAGCTGCGCCAGCCAAAGTCTCATTTAACAGACGGCCATACCAAGAGTTTTGTTGTGCTTCGGACAATTTTTGCTCATATGTGCGCGTATTGAATTTCATACGGCCTACACGAGACAAGTCATAGCTGTCTTCACTGAAGAACAAACGGTTGAAGAGCTGCTCGACAGCTTCTTCGGTAGGTGGTTCGCCAGGACGCATCATGCGGTAAATTGCTACACGCGCAGCTTGTTGGTCGGCTGTTTCATCTGTACGCAGAGTGCTGGAAATATAACCGCCCTGATCCAATTCATTAATATACAGGGTAGTAATTTCTTTTACGCCGTTAATATCAAGTTTGGCCAACAGCTCTTCTGTGATTTCATCATTAGCAGAAGCCAATACTTCGCCGGTTTCCGGATCAATCAGATCAGTAGCCAATGCTTTACCCAACAGGCTTTCTGGTTCCACATCCAGTCGAGTCAAGCCCGCATTGGTAATATCACGGATATTTTTCGCAGTAATACGTTTACCTTTGGCAACCAATACATTGCCTTCTTTATCCAAGATATCAACTTTGGCAGTTTCGCCTTTCAGACGGCTTACAACCAGATCTGTTTGAACACCGTTTGGAGACAAATAGAAAGTTTCTTTGTCATAGAAAATATCCAAGATTTGTTCATTGTTGTAGCCCAAGGCTTTCAACAAAATCGTAACCGGCATTTTACGGCGACGGTCGATACGGAAATACAACAAATCTTTTGGATCAAATTCGAAATCCAACCATGAACCACGGTAAGGAATAATACGAGCAGAGAACAACAGCTTACCGGAGGAATGAGTTTTACCACGGTCATGCTCAAAGAACACACCTGGAGAACGGTGCAACTGGGAAACAATTACACGCTCTGTACCATTGATGACAAAAGAGCCACTTGGCGTCATCAATGGGATTTCGCCCATATATACTTCGTTTTCGCGAACTTCTTTTACAGTCGGTTTAGACGCTTCTTTATCCAAAATCACCAAACGGATACGTGCACGCAATGGAGCCGCATAAGTAATACCGCGCAATTGACATTCAGGAATATCGAACAAAGGTTCGCCCAATGTGTAATGCACAAACTCCAATCGCGCATAACCATTATGGCTCACAATCGGGAAAATAGAATTGAATGCTGCTTGCAGACCATCATCAGTACGTTGGTCAAAAGCGTTTTCCAGCTGCAAAAATTTCGCATAAGAATCAATTTGGGTTGCCAGCAGGAAAGGAACATCCAAGACATTCTCTCGCTTTGCAAAACTCTTACGGATACGTTTTTTCTCGGTAAACGAATAGCTCATATACACTCCGAAAAGCAATTTTAAATAATAGGCCGTCTGAAACAACGACATGCATCAACTTGATATTTACATTTATTTGCAATGATTTTATAAAAACTATGCAAATAAATGTAAACAATGCCTGATGCTTATTTTAAGAAGCAAAATAAGGCTGGCAGAAAACTGCCAGCCTTCACAGGAAGCATCAAATTATTTGATTTCGACTTTAGCGCCGGCTTCTTCCAGTTGTTTTTGGATGTCTTCAGCTTCAGCTTTAGAAACACCTTCTTTCAGGGTTTTAGGTGCACCGTCAACGATGTCTTTAGCTTCTTTCAGACCCAAGCCAGTGATAGCGCGGACAACTTTAATCACGCCAACTTTTTGATCACCAGCAGAAGCCAATACTACGTCAAATTCAGTTTTTTCTTCAGCAGCAGCTGCACCAGCACCTGCAGGACCTGCAACTGCAACAGCAGCAGCAGAAACGCCAAATTTCTCTTCAAAAGCTTTAACCAGGTCGTTCAATTCCATTACGGTCAAAGAACCAACGGCTTCCAAAATGTCTTCTTTAGTAATAGCCATGCTATTTTACTCCAAATATTGTATTAAAAAATAATTGATTAAATGAAACAAAATCGATTAAGCGGCTTCTTCGCCGGCTTTTTTCTCTGCCAAAGCAGCCAAACCACGTGCAAAGCCTGATACAGGAGCTTGCATAACGAACAACAGTTTGGACAACAGTTCTTCGCGGCTTGGAATAGAAGCCAACTCAGCAACCTGAGCAGGATTCATCACTTCGCCATTGTAAGAACCGGCTTTAACGATGATTTTGTCATCTTTTTTCGCGAATTGGTGCAGCACTTTAGCAGCAGCAACAGCATCTTCAGAAGCAGCGTAAACCAATGGACCAACCATTTGATCGGCCAAAGCTGCAAATGAAGTACCCTCTACTGCGCGACGAGCCAGAGTATTTTTCAGAACGCGCAAGTAAACGCCTTCTTTACGTGCATTCGCACGAAGCTCAGTCATGCTGGAAACACTGATACCGCGATATTCAGCGACTACGAGAGTTTGAGCGTTAGCAATAGCTGCGCTAATTTCCTCAACGGCCACTTTCTTGGTTTCAATATTGAGACTCAAGGTCTACCTCCCACTGTTTATAAACAGGATACCGAAATGATATCCCACCAGCGCGGTAACCTAAAAAGACATCTTACAAGCAATCTTGCAATGTGTTTCAGGACTACCGTCTGCGTAGGGCAGTTACGATTAAATCTTACGATCCCTACGGTCTTGGACATCTACTTAATTTTAAGTAGCCCAAATTCAGGCAATCCAGAAAGCCAGATCACCTGAAAATTTCTTAGTTGTTCACGCTTGCAGTATCAACGCGAACACCCAAACCCATAGTGCTGGATACAGCAACTTTTTTCAGGTACTGACCTTTAGCAGCAGCAGGTTTGGCTTTAACGATAGCATCCAGCAACGCATTGAAGTTTTCTTTCAAGTCAGCTTCAGCGAAAGAAGCACGACCGATAGTTGCATGAACGATACCGGCTTTATCTGTACGGTATTGTACTTGACCTGCTTTTGCATTTTTAACTGCTTCAGCAACGTTAGGAGTAACAGTACCTACTTTAGGGTTTGGCATCAGGCCACGAGGACCCAAGATGGTACCCAATTGACCAACGATACGCATTGCATCAGGAGAAGCAATAACAACGTCAAAGTTCAGGTTACCAGCTTTGATTTCAGCGGCCAGATCTTCAAAACCGACGATATCTGCACCCGCTTCTTTAGCAGCTTCTGCATTTGCACCTTGTGTAAATACAGCTACGCGAGTTGTTTTACCGGTACCTTTAGGCAGAACGACTGAACCACGAATAACTTGGTCAGATTTACGAGGATCAACGCCCAAGTTGAAAGATACGTCAACAGACTCGTCAAATTTAGCGGTAGCAGCTTTTTTAACCAAAGCAATTGCTTCGTCGATTGCGTACAGTTTGTTAGCTTCAACAGAAGAGCGAAGAGCTTTCAAGCGTTTAGATACTTTAGCCATTATACAACACCCTCCACGTCCAAGCCCATTGAGCGAGCAGAACCTGCGATAGTACGAACAGCCGCATCCAAATCAGCAGCAGTCAAATCAGGTTCTTTAGTTTTAGCAATTTCTTCCAACTGAGCACGGGTCAATTTACCGACTTTGTTGGTCAGAGGATTAGAACTACCTTTTTGCAGACCAGCAGCTTTTTTCAGCAAGATAGAAGCTGGTGGAGTTTTCATCACAAATGTGAATGATTTATCTGCAAATGCAGTAATCACGACTGGAATTGGCAAACCAGGTTCCATACCTTGGGTTGCAGCATTAAATGCTTTACAGAATTCCATGATGTTCAAACCACGTTGACCCAAAGCTGGACCAACTGGGGGAGATGGATTGGCTTTACCTGCAGGAATTTGCAGTTTAATGTAGCCGATAATTTTCTTTGCCACTTAAAGGACTCCTAAAAACGGGTATAACGCGGAACCATTCCGCTTCCCAAACAGAATTCGCGATTATATCTGCTTAAAAAAAATTTTTCAAGCGAATTAAACCACTTAAATCTTTTCAACCTGGCCGAACTCTAATTCGACCGGTGTTTCGCGACCAAAAATCTGAACTGAAACACGCAGTCTATTACGTTCGTAATTAACTTCATCAACAATACCGTTAAAATCAGCAAATGGGCCTTCGTTTACTCGAACTTGCTGACCAACTTCAAACTCAACTTTTGGTTTTGGTTTCTCAACGCCTGTTTTAACTTGTTGCAAAATAGCATCCGCATCTTTTTGAGAAATTGGGATCGGGCGATTTCCGCTACCGCCCACAAAACCATTTACTCGAGGAGTGCTCTTAACCAAATGCCACGAATCATCAGTCATTTCCATTTCAACCAATACATAGCCCGGATAGAATTTACGCTCACTGATGGTTTTTCGACCATTCTTGATATCTACTACTTCCTCGACGGGCACAAGAATCTGACCGAAATAATCTTCCATGTTTTCACGAGCAATACGCTCTTTCAATGTTTTTTGGACATTTTTTTCAAAACCGGAATAGGCCTGCACCACATACCAACGCTTTGACATCTTTACCCTTTCCTATTTAATAAAACATCAAAAAACAACCATGAAATAATTGTATCTGCCACATAAATGAAGGCTGCCAAAATCGCAACAAAGATAATTACAAATACAGTCATTTTGACCGCTTCATCCCGACTCGGCCAAACCACCTTCTTGAACTCGGTCCAAGAGCTCTTAAAATATGCAAACAGACCTTCTTTCTTTTCAGGAGCTGGCTTACTACTTACCACCACTTCCTTTTTCTGATGGCCTTCTTTGTGTCCAGACGGATGTTCTGTCATCTTTACTCACTTATCAATGCCCCATCCACCATCCATTTTAGATGGCGACATTAATCCATATAATTAATTCTAGATAATCTTAAAACTTAAGTACAAAAAAATTAACCGGCACAAGGCCGGTTAATTTTTTATTTGGCAGGCCAAGAGGGTCTCGAACCCCCAACCCTCGGTTTTGGAGACCGATACTCTACCAATTGAGCTATTGGCCTCTAAACTTAAGCGATAATAGAAGAAACCACACCTGCACCT
>NZ_KV830182.1:0-326 GCF_001836705.1 Neisseria sp. HMSC061B04 | reverse complement strand
CTTGCTTTTATAGGTTTATTTATTGTCGTAGTCTGCCTAAAAGTCGTAAGACTGGCCAATATGCAAAATGACGAATAAAAGGGAAAAGGAAAAATGAATGATACCAGAAGTTTATTTTATTCTCGGCGTTTCGCCCTACGCAGTCGCCTGCTTGTGCTTGTATGTTTTGGCGCGCAAGTTTTAAATCCGTTAACAGCTTTTGCAGAGGTCGGCCTTCCTCCGCCGGCACAACATCAAAACGCAGGCTTTCCATCCGATCAAGCATTGCAACGTCGTGGCTACGATCCAAAGACAGGCGTTTGGAAGGTTGATGTACAAAACAACGG
>NZ_KV830181.1:0-6220 GCF_001836705.1 Neisseria sp. HMSC061B04 | reverse complement strand
TTATTCCCTTTATCTTTTATATCCCCTATCCGACAAGAGGCTATCCGTTTGTCCCTTAACCCAATGTAAAGTCTCCACTGGTTCAAGTTTTATTCCCGCCCCCAAACAAAGCCGCCCCGTGGCCCAACCGGCAAACGGTTCGGCCGCAGGGCGGCATACAGGCAGAGTCCGGCTTATTTTTTCACGGCAGGCTGCGCGGCCTTAGGCGCGGCAGAAGAAACCGTCGCCTCCGCCTTCAACTTGTTCAGCACCGCATCACCGATGCCCTTCACGTTTTTCAGCTCCTCCACCGATTTGAACGCACCGTTCTTCTGACGGTATTCCACAATCGCCTTCGCCTTAGCCGGGCCGATACCCGGCAATGCCTCCAGCTCCGCAGAAGAGGCCGTATTGACGTTCACAGCAGCCAAAGAGAATGCCGTACAAACGGCGGCAACTACACCAAATAAAAATTTCTTCATCAGGGTTTTCCTATAACGTGTCAGATTGAATAAACCGGGCCGTCTGCAGGACGGTTTTCCCCCCCCCGCCGATACTGCCGCATCGACAGTAGAACACGGCCCTGTTCCATATAAATGCATACGACATATTAACGCAAATGCCGTTTGATTTCAAACATTCCAAACGGTTAACCGTAACTTTCGGTACTTTTGTGCAAGAATAACAACAGGGTAAATATCCCCAATTCAAATGCCAAGATGCACAAATACCCCATAAACACCGGTACATCAATATCCCAATGTTTGACCCCAACACCTGTTATCCCAATTCTGCCGCCAAACCGACAGAAACGACAGGCATGTAAAAAGCCCCCGACATCAGTCGGGGGCTTCGGAATGGGTGTTTGGCGGTGACCTACTTTCACATGGAAGAACCACACTATCATCGGCGCTGAGTCGTTTCACGGTCCTGTTCGGGATGGGAAGGCGTGGGACCAACTCGCTATGGCCGCCAAACTTAAACTGTTACAAATTGGTAAAGCCTTAATCGGTATAAATGGTGATGACTGAATCAGTCAGTAAGCTTTTATTATTTGAAGTTCTTCAAATGATAGAGTCAAGCCTCACGAGCAATTAGTATGGGTTAGCTTCACGCGTTACCGCGCTTCCACACCCCCCCTATCAACGTCCTGGTCTCGAACGACTCTTTAGTGTGGTTAAACCACAAGGGAAGTCTCATCTTCAGGCGAGTTTCGCGCTTAGATGCTTTCAGCGCTTATCTCTTCCGAACTTAGCTACCCGGCTATGCAACTGGCGTTACAACCGGTACACCAGAGGTTCGTCCACTCCGGTCCTCTCGTACTAGGAGCAGCCCCCGTCAAACTTCCAACGCCCACTGCAGATAGGGACCAAACTGTCTCACGACGTTTTAAACCCAGCTCACGTACCACTTTAAATGGCGAACAGCCATACCCTTGGGACCGACTACAGCCCCAGGATGTGATGAGCCGACATCGAGGTGCCAAACTCCGCCGTCGATATGAACTCTTGGGCGGAATCAGCCTGTTATCCCCGGAGTACCTTTTATCCGTTGAGCGATGGCCCTTCCATACAGAACCACCGGATCACTATGTCCTGCTTTCGCACCTGCTCGACTTGTCGGTCTCGCAGTTAAGCTACCTTTTGCCATTGCACTATCAGTCCGATTTCCGACCGGACCTAGGTAACCTTCGAACTCCTCCGTTACTCTTTGGGAGGAGACCGCCCCAGTCAAACTGCCTACCATGCACGGTCCCCGACCCGGATTACGGGTCTGGGTTAGAACCTCAAAGACACCAGGGTGGTATTTCAAGGACGGCTCCACAGAGACTGGCGTCTCTGCTTCAAAGCCTCCCACCTATCCTACACAAGTGACTTCAAAGTCCAATGCAAAGCTACAGTAAAGGTTCACGGGGTCTTTCCGTCTAGCAGCGGGTAGATTGCATCTTCACAACCACTTCAACTTCGCTGAGTCTCGGGAGGAGACAGTGTGGCCATCGTTACGCCATTCGTGCGGGTCGGAACTTACCCGACAAGGAATTTCGCTACCTTAGGACCGTTATAGTTACGGCCGCCGTTTACTGGGGCTTCGATCCGATGCTTGCACATCTTCAATTAACCTTCCAGCACCGGGCAGGCGTCACACCCTATACGTCCACTTTCGTGTTAGCAGAGTGCTGTGTTTTTAATAAACAGTCGCAGCCACCTATTCTCTGCGACCCTCCAGGGCTTACGGAGCAAGTCCTTAACCTTAGAGGGCATACCTTCTCCCGAAGTTACGGTATCAATTTGCCGAGTTCCTTCTCCCGAGTTCTCTCAAGCGCCTTAGAATTCTCATCCTGCCCACCTGTGTCGGTTTGCGGTACGGTTCGATTCAAACTGAAGCTTAGTGGCTTTTCCTGGAAGCGTGGTATCGGTTACTTCATGTCCGTAGACACTCGTCATCACTTCTCGGTGTTAAGAAGACCCGGATTTGCCTAAGTCTTCCACCTACCGGCTTAAACAAGCTATTCCAACAGCTTGCTAACCTAACCTTCTCCGTCCCCACATCGCATTTGAATCAAGTACAGGAATATTAACCTGTTTCCCATCGACTACGCATTTCTGCCTCGCCTTAGGGGCCGACTCACCCTACGCCGATGAACGTTGCGTAGGAAACCTTGGGCTTTCGGCGAGCGGGCTTTTCACCCGCTTTATCGCTACTCATGTCAACATTCGCACTTCTGATACCTCCAGCACACTTTACAATGCACCTTCATCGGCCTACAGAACGCTCCCCTACCATGCCAGTAAACTGGCATCCGCAGCTTCGGTTATAGATTTGAGCCCCGTTACATCTTCCGCGCAGGACGACTCGACCAGTGAGCTATTACGCTTTCTTTAAATGATGGCTGCTTCTAAGCCAACATCCTGGCTGTCTGGGCCTTCCCACTTCGTTTACCACTTAATCTATCATTTGGGACCTTAGCTGGCGGTCTGGGTTGTTTCCCTCTTGACAACGGACGTTAGCACCCGCTGTCTGTCTCCCGAGGAACCACTTGATGGTATTCTTAGTTTGCCATGGGTTGGTAAGTTGCAATAACCCCCTAGCCATAACAGTGCTTTACCCCCATCAGTGTCTTGCTCGAGGCACTACCTAAATAGTTTTCGGGGAGAACCAGCTATCTCCGAGTTTGTTTAGCCTTTCACCCCTATCCACAGCTCATCCCCGCATTTTGCAACATGCGTGGGTTCGGTCCTCCAGTACCTGTTACGGCACCTTCAACCTGGCCATGGATAGATCACTCGGTTTCGGGTCTACACCCAGCAACTGTTCGCCCTATTAAGACTCGGTTTCCCTACGCCTCCCCTATTCGGTTAAGCTCGCTACTGAATGTAAGTCGTTGACCCATTATACAAAAGGTACGCAGTCACACCACAAGGATGCTCCCACTGTTTGTATGCATCAGGTTTCAGGTTCTATTTCACTCCCCTCCCGGGGTTCTTTTCGCCTTTCCCTCACGGTACTGGTTCACTATCGGTCGATGATGAGTATTTAGCCTTGGAGGATGGTCCCCCCATATTCAGACAGGATTTCACGTGTCCCGCCCTACTTTTCGTACGCTTAGTACCACTGTTGAGATTTCGAATACGGGACTATCACCCACTATGGTCAAGCTTCCCAGCTTGTTCTTCTATCTCGACAGTTATCACGTACAGGCTCCTCCGCGTTCGCTCGCCACTACTTGCGGAATCTCGGTTGATTTCTTTTCCTCCGGGTACTTAGATGGTTCAGTTCTCCGGGTTCGCTTCGCTTATCCTATGTATTCAGATAAGGATACCTCCTAAGAGGTGGGTTTCCCCATTCGGACACCGCGGGATCATAGCTTTATTGCCAGCTCCCCCGCGCTTTTCGCAGGCTTACACGTCCTTCGTCGCCTATCATCGCCAAGGCATCCACCTGATGCACTTATTCACTTGACTCTATCATTTCAAGAACCTCTCTGACTTCGTTTACCTACCCGTTGACTAGGGAAGTAAACTTGAAATTCCTACTTTGATAAAGCTTACTGCTTGTTGTGTCTTAATCCTGCCTTTTGTCTTTCAGGATTAAGTCGATACAATCATCACCCAAATACTGTGTTTGTTTTCTTTTCTCTTGCGAGAGATTCTTTATCCTTTGCAAAGAATAAAAAATCAAAACAAACTCATTGTCTTTGTTTGTTGATTTCGGCTTTCCAATTTGTTAAAGATCGATGCGTCGATATTTCACTTCGCAAATCAAAATAAGCTGCTAAGTATAGCAGGCTTCCTTTGATTTGTAAAGTGCTTGGTGGAGGCAAACGGGATCGAACCGATGACCCCCTGCTTGCAAAGCAGGTGCTCTACCAACTGAGCTATGCCCCCGTTCTTGGTGGGTCTGGGAGGACTTGAACCTCCGACCCCACGCTTATCAAGCGTGTGCTCTAACCAGCTGAGCTACAAACCCGGATTCTCTTCTTAAGCGAATCTTGTCTTCACTCAAGCTTTTCTCTTCCGCATCTTTTACAGTTTACCGATAAGTGTGAATGCATCAGACCTCTTCTTTCTCTAGAAAGGAGGTGATCCAGCCGCAGGTTCCCCTACGGCTACCTTGTTACGACTTCACCCCAGTCATGAAGCATACCGTGGTAAGCGGGCTCCTTGCGGTTACCCTACCTACTTCTGGTATCCCCCACTCCCATGGTGTGACGGGCGGTGTGTACAAGACCCGGGAACGTATTCACCGCAGTATGCTGACCTGCGATTACTAGCGATTCCGACTTCATGCACTCGAGTTGCAGAGTGCAATCCGGACTACGATCGGTTTTGTGAGATTGGCTCCGCCTCGCGGCTTGGCTACCCTCTGTACCGACCATTGTATGACGTGTGAAGCCCTGGTCATAAGGGCCATGAGGACTTGACGTCATCCCCACCTTCCTCCGGCTTGTCACCGGCAGTCTCATTAGAGTGCCCAACTTAATGATGGCAACTAATGACAAGGGTTGCGCTCGTTGCGGGACTTAACCCAACATCTCACGACACGAGCTGACGACAGCCATGCAGCACCTGTGTTACGGCTCCCGAAGGCACTCCTCCGTCTCTGGAGGATTCCGTACATGTCAAGACCAGGTAAGGTTCTTCGCGTTGCATCGAATTAATCCACATCATCCACCGCTTGTGCGGGTCCCCGTCAATTCCTTTGAGTTTTAATCTTGCGACCGTACTCCCCAGGCGGTCAATTTCACGCGTTAGCTACGCTACTAAGCAATCAAGTTGCCCAACAGCTAATTGACATCGTTTAGGGCGTGGACTACCAGGGTATCTAATCCTGTTTGCTACCCACGCTTTCGAGCATGAACGTCAGTGTTATCCCAGGAGGCTGCCTTCGCCATCGGTATTCCTCCACATCTCTACGCATTTCACTGCTACACGTGGAATTCTACCTCCCTCTGACACACTCTAGTCACCCAGTTCAGAACGCAGTTCCCAGGTTGAGCCCGGGGATTTCACATCCTGCTTAAGTAACCGTCTGCGCTCGCTTTACGCCCAGTAATTCCGATTAACGCTCGCACCCTACGTATTACCGCGGCTGCTGGCACGTAGTTAGCCGGTGCTTATTCTTCAGGTACCGTCATCAACTGTCGGTATTAGCAACAGCCTTTTCTTCCCTGACAAAAGTCCTTTACAACCCGAAGGCCTTCTTCAGACACGCGGCATGGCTGGATCAGGCTTGCGCCCATTGTCCAAAATTCCCCACTGCTGCCTCCCGTAGGAGTCTGGGCCGTGTCTCAGTCCCAGTGTGGCGGATCATCCTCTCAGACCCGCTACTGATCGTCGCCTTGGTAGGCCTTTACCCCACCAACTAGCTAATCAGATATCGGCCGCTCGAATAACGCAAGGCCCGAAGGTCCCCTGCTTTCCTCCTCAGAGAATATGCGGTATTAGCTAATCTTTCGATTAGTTATCCCCCATTACTCGGTACGTTCCGATATGTTACTCACCCGTTCGCCACTCGCCACCCAAGAAGCAAGCTTCTCTGTGCTGCCGTCCGACTTGCATGTGTAAAGCATGCCGCCAGCGTTCAATCTGAGCCAGGATCAAACTCTTATGTTCAATCTCTAACTTATAACTTCTGGTCTGCTTCAAAGAAACCGACAGGACAATGTCTAAAACATCATCTTGTCTGTCTTTCAAACAGTGTGAGGCCTAATGCACTCACACTTATCGGTAATCTGTTTTTT
>NZ_KV830180.1:207099-230506 GCF_001836705.1 Neisseria sp. HMSC061B04 | reverse complement strand
AATCTGAAACACCACGACGGAGCGGAACACCTAAAAGATTGCCTTTACCATCTAAGATATAGGTTTCGTAACATTCAAAGGATTCTTGGAATGCTCCGGCGTCTTCGATTTCTGTACCCCCCCTGTTAGACGAGGGGGGAGAATAAGAAGCGACACCGTCCGTTTCGCCGTCCGCTGGCGCGGCCGCCAAACCGTCCGTTGCCGCTTCTCTCTCTAAAATCTCTTTCTTCATGGCGTATCCCTTAAATAAAAACCCTTTGCAAATAATACTTTTACGTTTGTAAAGGTACTATTTACAAAGGGCAATATATAAGGCCGTCTGAAACTTCAAAGTTTCAGACGGCCTTTTATTTTTGATGTTTATGATTGTTTTCTTAATTGCGGATGGTTTTCCAATGTATCAATGA
Source organism: Neisseria sp. HMSC061B04 (assembly GCF_001836705.1). Classification (NCBI taxonomy): domain Bacteria; kingdom Pseudomonadati; phylum Pseudomonadota; class Betaproteobacteria; order Neisseriales; family Neisseriaceae; genus Neisseria; species Neisseria sp. HMSC061B04. Next base: position 230,099 of record NZ_KV830180.1, on the reverse strand, counting down.
TGATTTCAATCATGCGTGGGGCAGTTTGCGCTAAATCGAAGCCTTGACCTGAAGAAAGCCAGCGCCAAATCAAGCCGTCTAATGAAGACTTGATGAAGATGACTGCCATATCGATATCCAAATTATCCGCCAACGCTTTTTGTTGTACTGCATCAGTCAGGACGGCAACAATTTTTTCACGCCATAGTGATTGGTGTTTTTTAGCGATGGCAATGACCGCCTCGTTTTGCTCGGTGTGTTCGCATTTTAAAAACAAAATGCTGTGGAATTTATAGTGAAGCTCGTTGTGTTGCAGGCGCTCGAAAAAACGGGTCAGGGTTAGTCGGAAGCTTGACCAAGCCTGTTCGTTATTGTTGTTCGAGTCTTCTTTTATGCAGCTTTCGATGTCGTCGCAAATCCGTTGGAACAAGGCGTCAAACAAATCTTCTTTGTTTTTGAAATGCCAATACAGCGCGCCGCGCGTTACGCCTGCGGCTTGGGCGATTTCGTTGAGCGAGGTGCGGGCAATGCCTTTCTTATAAAACGTATCCAATGCGGCAAGCATGAGATATTCTTTGGTTTTTAAGGCTTCGGTTTTGGTTCTTCTCATAATTGTTTTGTAGGAAATGTAAATTTATGGTTCGGATTATAAAAAATTACTTCTGAACATGTAAGAATGTATGTATAATTTAATTCAATACTTGATAGTGTTTCTCAACACTAATATAATCAGCCTGTTTTTCATAAAAGCAGGCAATTTCTGTTTGCGAAATATGAGATTAAAGTAATCAATTTTTAATTAGTCAAACCTTTATTTATTTATAGAGATAGGAAAATTATGGCTCTTTATGCTTCTAAAATGATGCGTGTCGCGGCAATTGCAGCAGCTACTGCGTTGGCGCTTTCCGCTTGCGGCAAAGGCGATGAAAAAGCAGCCGGCCAACAGGTGCAAGGCAGTCAGCAACAGCAAAAACAGCCTGCGCCTGAAGTCCGTGTGATTACTGTGCATCCGGAAACCGTTGCATTGACAACCGAGTTGCCGGGCCGTCTGGAATCATTGCGTACTGCCGAAGTTCGCGCCCAAGTCGGCGGTATTCTGCAAAAACGCCTGTTCCAAGAGGGTAGCTATGTGCAAGCCGGTCAGCCTTTGTACCAAATCGACAGCTCGACTTATGAAGCAAACTTGGAAAGCGCACGCGCCCAGTTGGCAAGTGCGCAAGCTACTTTGGCTAAAGCGAATGCCGACTTAGCCCGCTATAAACCGCTGGTTGCCGCCGATGCCATCAGCCAACAAGAATATGATGCGGCCGTAACGGCCAAGCGTTCAGCAGAGGCCGGCGTCAAATCCGCTCAAGCAGCCATCAAATCTGCCGGTATCAGCCTGAGCCGCTCCCGCATTACTGCGCCGATTTCCGGCTTTATCGGTCAATCTAAAGTTTCTGAAGGTACGCTGTTGAATGCCGGCGATACCACTGTTTTAGCCACCATTCAACAAACCAATCCGATGTATGTCAACGTTACCCAGTCTGCGAGTGAGGTCATGAAACTGCGTCAACAGGTTGCCGAAGGCAAATTGTTGGCGGCAAACGGCGCGATTGCAGTGGACATCAAATTTGACGATGGTACGGTTTACCCTGAAAAAGGCCGTCTGCTGTTTGCAGATCCGACTGTCAATGAAACAACCGGTCAAATTACCTTGCGCGCCGCCATTCCTAACGACAGAAATATCTTGATGCCGGGCTTGTATGTGCGCGTATTGATGGAACAAGTGGCAGTAGATAATGCATTTGTAGTGCCGCAACAAGCAGTTACCCGCGGTTCGCAAGATACGGTGATGGTGGTGAATGACAAGAGCGAAATGGAAGCGCGTGTTGTGACCGTTGCCCAACAGCAAGGTACCAATTGGGTGATTACAGACGGCCTGAAAGACGGCGACAAAGTGATTGTTGAAGGCATCAGCATTGCCGGTATGTCGGGTGCTAAAAAGGTAACGCCGAAAGAATGGACACCGCCTGCAAGCGCTGCGGCAGCAACACCGGCAGTTTCAGACGGCCAAGCTGCATCCGATGCCAAGCCTGAAGCTAAAGCTGCATCTGAAGCCAAATAAGGAACGCATGAATGTCTAAGTTTTTTATTGACCGCCCCATTTTTGCATGGGTTATTGCGATTTTTATCATCGCAGCGGGTATTTTCGGCATTCAAAAACTGCCGATTTCCCAATATCCGTCCGTTGCTGCACCGACCATTACTTTGCGCGCTACTTATCCGGGCGCTTCTGCTCAGGTAATGGAAGACAGCGTACTGGCCGTTATCGAACGTAATATGTACGGTGTGGAAGGTTTGGACTATATGACGACTTCTGCTAATTCCAGCGGCAGCGGCAGCGTCAGTCTGACGTTTACACCGGAAACCAATGAAGATTTGGCGCAGGTAGACGTGCAGAACAAATTGTCGGAAGTGTTGTCCACATTGCCCTCTACCGTACAGCAATATGGTGTAACCGTATCTAAAGCGCGTTCCAACTTCTTGCAAGTGGTCATGCTTTCTTCTGAAAAGCAATCCATTGAGGAAATGAACGATTACGCCCAGCGCAATATCATTCCTGAACTGCAGCGTATCGACGGGGTAGGGCAGGTACAATTGTTTGGTGCGCAACGCGCCATGCGTATTTGGGTTGACCCGAAAAAACTGCAAAACTACAACTTGTCTTTTGCAACGGTAACCAACGCACTGGCTACTCAAAATATCCAAATTTCTGCAGGCTCTATCGGCTCTTTGCCGGCGGCTGCAGGTCAGACTATTTCAGCAACTGTGACGGCGCAAGGTCAGCTGAGCACTGCTGAAGAGTTTGGCAACATCATTTTGGTATCCAATACCGATGGTTCTAATGTCTATCTGAAAGACGTTGCCAAAGTCAGCTTGGGTATGCAGGACTATTCTACTTCCACTCGTTTGAACGGCGTGAATACCACCGGTATGGCAGTGATGCTGTCTAACAGCGGTAACGCTTTGGCAACGGCGACTGCCGTAAAAGAAAAAATGGCGGTTTTGCAGAAGTATTTTCCAGACGGCATGAGCTGGAAAGTTCCTTACGATACTTCCAAATTTGTGGAAATTTCGATTGAGAAAGTGATCCATACGCTTTTGGAAGCCATTGTTTTGGTATTCTTGGTGATGTATCTCTTCCTGCAAAACATCCGCTATACGCTGATTCCGACTATTGTTGTACCGATTTCCCTGTTGGGCGGTTTTGCCTTTATCTCATACATGGGTATGTCGATTAACGTATTGACCATGTTTGCGATGGTCTTGGTGATCGGTATTGTGGTCGATGACGCGATTGTGGTCGTTGAAAACGTTGAGAGTATTATGGCGAGCGAAGGTCTGTCGCCTAAGGCTGCAACCAAAAAAGCGATGGGTCAGATTTCCGGCGCGGTTATCGGTATTACTGCCGTGTTGATGTCCGTATTTGTGCCGCTGGCAATGTTTAGCGGTGCAACCGGTAACATTTACAAACAGTTTGCCTTGACCATGGCGGCATCTATCGGCTTCTCCGCATTCCTTGCTTTGACGCTGACTCCGGCATTGTGTGCCACCATGCTCAAGCCGATTCAGAATGGTCATCACGAAGAGAAAAAAGGTTTCTTCGGTTGGTTTAACAAGAAATTCGACAACTGGACACACGGCTACGAAGGCTGGGTAGCCAAAGTCTTGCGCAAGACTTTGCGCATGATGGTTGTCTATATCGGTTTGACTGTTGTGGGCGTATTCCTGTTTATGCGTCTGCCGACTTCCTTCTTGCCGACTGAAGACCAAGGTAACTTGATGTTGAGCGTACAGCTGCCTGCCGGCGCGACCAAAGAGCGTACCGATGCAACTTTGGCTCAAATCACTCAACTGGCGAAATCTGTACCTGAGATCGAGAACATTGTTACCGTTTCCGGCTTTAGTTTTAGCGGTTCCGGCCAAAACATGGCTTTGGGCTTTGTCATTCTGAAAGACTGGAGCGAACGTACTGCTCCGGGCAGCGATGCGACTTCTATTTCCGGTAAGTTGACCGGCATGATGATGGCTACGCTGAAAGACGGTTTCGGTTTGGCGATTGTGCCTCCTGCCATTATGGAATTGGGTACAGGCTCCGGCTTGACGATTTACCTGCAAGACCGTAACAACAGCGGCCATGCTGCATTGTTGGCCAAGCGCAATGAGCTGATTGACAAAATGCGCAAAAGCGGTTTGTTTAACCCAAGTACCGTTCGTGCGAGCGGTTTGGAAGATGCGCCGCAGTTGAAAATCGACATCAATCGCTCTGCCGCAGCTGCACAAGGTATTTCGTTCTCTGACATCCGTACTGCTTTGGCTTCTTCTTTGGGTTCGTTTTATGTAAACGACTTCCCGAATCAAGGCCGTCTGCAACGCGTGATGGTACAAGCTGATGCGAGTGCCCGTATGCAGCCTGCCGATATTCTGAACTTGACCGTGCCGAATAAATCCGGTGTTGCCGTACCGCTTTCTACCATTGCTACTGTTTCTTGGGTAAACGGTATGGAACAAAGCGTCCGCTTCAATGGTTATCCTGCAATGGAGCTTTCCGGCTCGCCTGTTAATGGCGTGTCTTCCGGTCAAGCCATGGCTGCGGTACAGCAAATGGTTGATGAAATGGGCGGCGGTTACAGTTTGGAATGGGGCGGTCAGTCTCGTGAAGAGGCCAAAGGCAGCTCGCAAACAGTCATGTTGTACGCATTGGCCGCTGCCGCTGTATTCTTGGTATTGGCTGCTTTGTACGAAAGCTGGTCTATCCCGTTGGCGGTTATCCTTGTGATTCCGTTGGGCTTGATTGGCGCGGCATTGGGCGTGACCGGCCGCAACATGTTTGAAGCGCTGCTGGGCAGTATTCCGGCATACGCCAACGATATCTACTTCCAAGTCGGTTTCGTTACGGTGATGGGTTTGAGTGCGAAAAACGCGATTTTGATTATCGAGTTTGCCAAAGACCTGCAAGCGCAAGGCAAGAGCGCGCTTGAAGCTGCGCTTGCCGCCGCACACTTGCGTTTCCGTCCGATTATCATGACTTCGTTTGCCTTCATCTTGGGCGTGGTACCGCTTTATGTTGCCAGCGGTGCCAGCTCCGCCAGCCAACGTGCGATTGGTACGACCGTGGTCTGGGGTATGTTGATCGGTACGATTCTGTCTGTGTTCCTTGTGCCTTTGTTCTATGTGGTTGTGCGCAAATTCTTTAAAGAAACCGCACACGAGCATGAGATGGCCGCCAAACACGCCGCTGAAGCCGGCATGATTGAAGACGGTAAACAAGATTCAGACAAGCACTAAAGCAAAGGCCGTCTGAAAAATTTTCAGACGGCCTCAAAATGCTAAAGGATTCTAAAATGAAGAAGATTACATTCAAACCTGTACTGACCGCCGTTGCCGCCGCCGTGGCTTTGTCGGCCTGTACCATGATGCCGAAATATGAGCAGCCTCAAGTTGCCGTGGCCGATACGTTTAAATACGACACTGTTGACGACGGTATCCGTGCAGCCGAATTGGGTTGGCAAGATTACTTTGCCGATCCTCGCCTTCACCGCCTGATCGACATCGCATTGGAACGCAATACCGATTTGCGTACAGCCGCGCTGAATGCGGAAATCTACCGCAAGCAATACATGATTGCGCGTAATAATTTGTTGCCAACCGTCAATGCCAGCGGTACAGGTTCGCGTCAAGGCAGTTTGAGTGGCGGCAGCGTTAGCAGCCAATACAGCGTGGGTTTGGGCGCAGCCTCTTATGAGCTTGACCTCTTCGGCCGTGTCCGCAGCACCAGCGAAGCCGCGTTGCAAGGTTATTTTAATGTGGCCGCAAACCGCGATGCCGCCCATCTGACCCTGATTTCTACCGTTGCCAAAGCCTACTTTAACGAACGCTACGCGGAAGAAACCATGGCATTGGCACAACGCGTATTACAAACCCGTGAAGCGACTTACAAGCTCTCGCAATTACGCCATAAGGCCGGCGTGATTTCCGCCGTTGATTTGCACCAACAGGAAGCGCTGATTGAATCGGCCAAAGCCGATTACGCATCTGCGGTAAAAAACCGCGAGCAAGCGCGAAATTCCTTGGCTATGTTGATTAATCAACCTTTGCCTGAAGACTTGCCTGCCGGTTTGCCTTTGAACAAACAGTTCAAAATGACCAAACTGCCTGCCGGTTTGAGTTCGGACCTGTTGCTCAACCGTCCGGATATCCGTGCGGCCGAACACGCGCTCAAACAAGCCAATGCCAATATCGGTGCGGCACGTGCGGCGTTTTTCCCGCGCATCAGCCTGACCGGTTCTGTCGGTACCGCTTCCGGCGAGTTGAGCGGCCTGTTTAAGAGCGGCACGGGTATTTGGGCTTTTGCACCATCCATCACTCTGCCTATCTTTGATTGGGGCACAAACAAAGCCAATCTTGACGTAGCCAAACTGCGCCAACAGGCACAAATCGTTGCTTATGAAGCCGCTGTTCAATCCGCATTCAAAGACGTTTCCAATGCGTTGGTTGCACGCGAACAGCTGGATAAAAGCTATGCCGCTTTGAGCAAACAAAGCCGTGCCTACAACGACAGCCTGCGCCTCATCAGCCTGCGCTACAAACATGGCGTATCCAGTGCATTGGATTTGCTGGATGCCGAGCGCAGCAGTTACGGCGCAGAAACTGCTCTTTTGGCTAATCAGCTGACCCGTTTGGAAAACCTTGCCGACTTGTATAAAGCACTTGGCGGCGGTTTGAAACGCGAAACCAAAGCTTCTGAATAAATATTTGCCTGCTAAGCTTAAAAGGCCGTCTGAAACATTTGGGTTTCAGACGGCCTTTTTGTTATGCGGCAATTCTAAGCTTTTAATTTCTCGCTTAAAGTGGCGACATAGGCTGCGCGTTCGTTACGGCTGGCTTCGGGCTGGTGTGTATTGAGCGAAGACCATTTGCGGTTGCTGCGCGCTTTGTTGAGTTCGCTTGGCAATTTGGCTGCATTCCATGGCGCTTTGCGTTCTTTTAGCTCGATATGAGATTGAGCCGCATGGCCGCGCGTTTGCAAGACGTGCAACAAATCCAGTGCGCGTGCGGCGAGCAGGGTAAGGGTTTCCGGATCGGTATGCAGGGTTTGTCGGCCGTTGATTTTGTCGGTGATGTCTTGGGCATTGGGCAAAATGCCGCCCAACAGTCCGCCGATGGCCGTACCTAAACCAAGCGAGCCGCCGAGTGTGGCAATATCCAAGCCTAAGCCGATGAGCGCGCCTGCGGTTGCGCCGGTACCGGTACGGATGCCGTAATGTTTGAGCAATTCGCTGTCAAACGGATCTTGTTTGAAGGCTTTGGGCATCCATGTGCTGTCATTGCCGACTTCGTCGTGATAGAAGCGGTAAAGTGTGAACAGGCGTTGTTGCATTTGTCGCTCAAGTTGGCGGATTTCCGATTGCATAACTTCCAAAGTCGGGGCAGGGTCGTCGTTTTCGGCAATTTCTTGGGTGAATGCGGCGGCATCCAGCAGAAAATCGGCAATTTCACGGCGCGCTTCCGTATCCAGTCGTTGCCACTCGCGACGGCGCATATTGATGAGGCGGTCGAGGATGTCGCGCTTAGGTAACATGGTGGCAAGGTTGTCCCACAATCGGATTTCGCCTTCAAAGTCGAACGCAACGGTATCGAAACCGGCGTAAACATGCAGGGTTCGACGGGCGAGCATATTGGTCCAAGCGGTCAGGTCTTGATTTTGGGTGAAGTTGAACACGGGCATGATGGGCTTGGCGCACCAAGACAAAATGGTCAGCTCGTCTTTGTATTTGTCGAGGACGGGTTCCCGCGCATCGATGACGTACATTGCCATATCGCTTTGCATGACTTGGCGCAGCACTTTGGCCTCTTGGTTAAACTCGTGATGCGCTTCATGATTGCTAAGGAATTGCTGGATGCGTTCAATGCCGTCATCGCGTGCGGATGTATGGGTTTCCAGCCAGTCTAACACGCCGCCTGCATCTTCAAGGCCGGGTGTATCATAGAGGTAAACCAAGCTGTCGTCACCGTCGTTGATGAGGGCTTCTTCGACATGGCGCGTGGTGGATGGCGCGTTTTTCACTTCGCCGAAGGTACTGTCGCGCAAAAGCGTACGTAAGAGCGAGGTTTTGCCTGTGTTGGTATGGCCGACGACGGCAAGGGAAAGTGGGGTGGTCATGGTTGTGGGTTGGGACGGATATGGGCTATGAATGTGTGAGTATGGGGCTGTTTGCCTGTAGTGGCAATATGTGTTTCAGACGGCCCTGAATTTCCTTTATATATGGGCGAAAATAGCCAGAAAAAGAGGGGAATAGCGGATTTGTTGTTTTTTGGCAAAATGCTTGAAAATAGGTAGGAAAACAGTTGACAGTCGGGTAGAAGGCTAGGATAATTCGCGCCGTTGAGTTGCTTGATGCAGCTTGATTTTTCTCCTCTATTTCTCCTTTGTAGACTTGGCGCATATCGAAACGGTATGCGCATTTTTTTATCTGAATTGAAACATGATTACATTTAAGTTCTGTAAATTGGATAATTAAGAAACTTTACAAGAAAAATACTTGCATGGTTGAATCTCTTGTTGCATAATTCGTTTCGTTAGCTGGTTCGAGTAGTCAGTTAATAGTTTCTCCTCTATTTCTCCTTTGTAGACTTGGCACACATTCTATCGGATGTGTGCATTTTTTTTGCCTGTTTAAAACAAAGGCCGTCTGAATGTTGTAATCTTTCAGACGGCCTTTGTTGGTTAAATGGAATTAGATGTCTAATACTACTTCTTCTTTGACTTCTTCCATGACAACATAGCTGCGGCTTTCGGCTGCTGCCGGCAGTTGCAGCAGGATATTGCCGAGCATATCGCGATAGGCGGACATATTGGGCAGGCGGACTTTGATGAGGTAGTCGTATTCGCCGGAGACCAAGTGGCATTCCAAAATTTGCGGAATCTTCAGCACTTCGCGTTTGAAGTCTTCAAAAATATTGCCGGATTTGGAACGCAGTTTCAGTTCGACAAAGACCAAGAGGCTTTGACCCAAGGCATGAGGATTCAGATGGGCGTGATAGCCGGTAATGAGGTTGTCGCGTTCCAAGCGGCGGACGCGTTCGGTTACCGGCGTAGTGGAGAGGCCGACTTTTTCAGCCAATTCGGTCATGGGGATGCGTGCGTTTTGTTGCAGGAGCTTGAGAATTTTTAAGTCGGTTTTGTCGAGTTCTTTCATGGCTTTGATGCTTGTCGTTTTCAATTTGGATGACATCATAACCTTAAAACAGGCTCAGAAGAAGCATAAATCCTTAAAGGTAAGGCGGAAGGAAGATATTAATCTTGTGTATTTCATGGAATCCTGTATGGTTTTTGACCTATAATATTCGCTTCAAAGTAATAGGGCAGGCCGTCTGAAACGGATGCCGATAAGAGGAATACATTATGCGTCCGCTCAATGCGCAAATCCGTTTGGATAATTTACGTCAAAATTATCGTCTTCTCAAAGAGTTGCACGGCAATAAATTGTTGGCTGTGATTAAGGCCGATGCTTACGGGCATGGCGCGGTCAGATGTGCACATGCGTTGGCGGATATTGCCGACGGTTTTGCGGTGGCAACGGTAGATGAAGGCGTGGAATTGCGTCAAAACGGTATTAAAAACCCGATTGTTTTGTTGGAAGGCGTATTTGATGCTGCGGAGTATGTGGATGTTGACCGTTATGATTTGTGGCCGGCAATCGGCAGTCAATGGCAGCTGGAGGCGTTTGCACATCATGAGTGGCAACGTCCGACAACCGTATGGCTGAAAATGGACTCTGGTATGCACCGTGCCGGTTTCTTTCCGCATAACTATGCCGCCGCCTATACGGCATTGAAACAATCCGAATCGGTTGAAAACATTGTGAAATTCAGCCATTTTGCCTGTGCGGACGAACCGGAAAACGGCATGACCGAAATGCAGCTTGAAGCATTTGATTTGGCCTGCGAGGGTTTGGAAGGAGAGGAGAGCCTGGCCAATTCCGCCACGATTTTGAACGTGCCTGAAGCGCGCCGCGATTGGGGTCGTGCCGGTCTGGCCTTGTATGGTATTTCGCCTTTCGGCGGCGTGGATGAGCGTTTGAAACCTGTTATGCGCCTGACTTCCCGCGTTTTCGGCGAACGCGTGTTGCAGCCGCATTCTCCGATTGGTTACGGCGCAACGTTCTACACCAGCAAATCCACCCGTGTCGGTTTGATTGCCTGCGGCTATGCCGACGGTTATCCGCGTCGCGCTTCCACTAATTCTCCGGTCGCCATCGATGGCAAACGCAGCCGCATTATCGGCAGGGTGTCTATGGATATGATTACGGTTGAGCTGGAAGCCTCGAAAGAGGGCTTGGGCGCGGAAGTTGAGCTTTGGGGCGATGTGATTAATATTAATGAAGTTGCCGAAGTTGCCGGTATGATTCCGTACGAAATCCTCTGCAATATTAAACGTGCGAAGTTTACTTATATCGAGTAAGCAGTCAAAGATCAGGCCGTCTGAAATATGTTTTCAGACGGCCTTTTTGTTATCTGCAATTAAAACGATTCGTCAGCGCGTAAATAACGCCATTTGCCCGGCGGCAGTCTGCCGAGTTTGACTTTGCCCATGCGGATGCGTTTCAAGCCGACAACGCGCAGGCCGACCAGCTCGCACATACGGCGGATTTGGCGTTTTTTGCCTTGCCGCAAAATAAAGCGCAACTGGTCTTCGTTTTGCCATTCGACTTTGGCGGGGCGCAATTTTTCGCCGTCCAAACTCAAGCCGTGGTTGAGCAGGGCGAGGCCTTTGTCGTCCAGTTTGCCGCGGACGCGGACGAGGTATTCTTTTTCGCTGCTGCTGTTTTCGCCAATCAGTTGTTTGGCAATGCGGCCGTCCTGGGTGAGCACCAATAATCCGACAGAGTCGATGTCCAGGCGGCCGGCAGGGGCCAAACCGAATTTGTGCTTTTCACTGAAAGGGATACGGCTATCGTCGCCTTCCCAATGGTTGTTGGCGGTAATGAGTTCGGCGGCGGATTTATAGCCTTTTTCTGCCTGCGCGCTGACGTAGCCGACGGGTTTGTTCAGCAGGATGGTTACGCGCGCGGCTTGTTTTTCATGGGCTTGTTTGTTGAGGTCGATGCGGTCGCGCTCGGTGACTTTTTGACCGAGTACGGCGGTTTGGCCGTTGACTTTGACCCAGCCTTGCTCGATGTAGCTGTCTGCCTCGCGGCGCGAGCATAAGCCCAATTGCGCCATGCGTTTGGAGAGGCGCATGGTTTCGGAATCGTTGTTTTGCATGGTATGGCAATATAGAAGAAATGGGAATGTCGGATTATAGCATTGACCGTTTGTCAGGCCGTCTGAAAACTGAATCTTTGGGTTTTCAGACGGCTTTTCGTTTGCTATATGTTAAGGAATATTTGGATTTGAAGTAAAAAATGAAGGGTATATTGTCTGTTTGTGTTAACCTTACGGGCGAACTAATCATTTTGTTTTTTGTCGAATTCGGGTTGAAATGACATTTCACTCATAAAATCTATGAAGACTAAAATGATTGGTCTTTCTAAAGCGCATGAAGGCAGTTTGTCACTAAAACAAGCTTTCGTGTATCACGTTTTAAGGATAAATCAATGAAATCGCTCAAATCATTTTTGATTTGGGGCATTGTGGTTTTGGTCGGCCTGGCCTCCTTTACCACTTTGGCCCTCAGTCGCGGCGAGCAGGTCAGTGCGATTTGGATGGTTACGGCCGCCATTTCAGTATACTGCATTGCCTACCGTTTCTACAGTCTTTACATTGCCAACCGTGTGATGCAGCTTGATCCTAACCGTCTGACTCCGGCAGAACGCCACAATGACGGCTTGGACTATGTGCCTACACATAAAGGCGTACTGTTCGGCCACCACTTTGCCGCGATTGCCGGCGCAGGTCCTTTGGTCGGTCCTGTATTGGCAGCGCAAATGGGTTATCTGCCCGGTACTTTGTGGATTATCTTCGGCGTGGTGTTTGCCGGTGCCGTACAGGATATGATGGTCTTGTTCGTCTCCATGCGCCGTGACGGTAAGTCTTTGGGCGATATCGTGAAACAAGAACTCGGTACCGTTCCCGGCGTGATTGCATCCATCGGTATTTTGATGATTATGGTCATCATTATGGCGGTGTTGGCGCTGATTGTGGTGAAAGCATTGGTTCACAGCCCTTGGGGTACGTTCACCATTGCCGCAACCATGCCGATTGCCCTGTTTATGGGTATCTACACCCGTTATATCCGTCCGGGCAAAATCGGCGAGATTTCCATCGTCGGCTTTATTTTGCTGATGTTGGCCGTGATTTACGGTGAAGATGTTGCCCGCAGCTCCTTCGGCCATTGGTTCGACCTTGACGGCATTCAGCTGACTTGGGCGATTATGATTTACGGTTTCGTGGCTTCCGTATTGCCGGTTTGGCTCTTGCTGACTCCGCGCGACTATCTGTCTACCTTCCTGAAAATCGGTACGATTGCAGCTTTGGCCTTGGGTATCGTTATTGTTAACCCAACCCTGCAAATGCCTGCGGTTACCCACTTTATCGATGGTTCAGGCCCGGTATTCTCCGGTGCATTGTTCCCATTCTTGTTCATTACCATTGCTTGTGGTGCGGTTTCAGGCTTCCATGCGCTGATTTCTTCCGGTACTACGCCAAAAATGGTGGAAAACGAAACCCACGTCCGCATGATCGGTTACGGCGGCATGATTATGGAAAGCTTTGTGGCCATTATGGCGCTGGCTGCCGCCGCTTCGCTTGATCCAGGCGTGTATTTCGCGATGAATAGCCCGGCTGCACTGATTGGTACAGATGCCAACACTGCTGCCGAAGTCATCACCACCAAACTGAATTTCTCTGTTGATGCCGCAACCTTGTTGCACACTGCTAAAGAAGTGGGCGAAAACACCATTCTGTCCCGTGCAGGCGGCGCGCCAACCCTCGCAGTCGGTATGGCACACATCATGAGCCGTCTGATTCCGGGCGAAGCCATGATGGCGTTCTGGTATCACTTTGCCTTGTTGTTTGAAGCCTTGTTCATCCTGACCGCGGTTGACGCCGGTACACGCGTTGCCCGTTTCATGATTCAAGACTTGGGCAGTATCTTCTACAAACCATTCGGTAACACTGACTCTATCCCTGCCAACCTGGTTGCCACATTCTTTGCAGTGGCATTGTGGGGTTACTTCCTCTATACCGGCGTAACCGACCCTCTGGGCGGCATCAACTCGCTCTGGCCTCTGTTCGGTATCGCCAACCAAATGCTGGCAGGCGTAGCGTTGATTATGTGTACCGTTGTATTGGTGAAAATGAAACGCGACCGCTATGTGTGGGTAACCTTGGTTCCTGCTGTCGGCGTATTGTTCGTAACCTGCTATGCCGGTTTGCAAAAACTGTTCCACAGCGACCCACGCGTCAGCTTCTTGGCTCACGCAGGCAAATACCGCGATGCCTTGGCTTCAGGCGAAGTCCTTGCCCCGGCTAAAGACATTGGCGAAATGTCACAAATCATCTTCAACGACCAAATCAATGCCGGCCTGACTGCTTTGTTCTTGGCTGTTGTCGTGATTGTCGCCGTGTACGGTTTGCGTACCGCCATGAAAGCCCGCAAAGTCGGCTGGCCAACTGCTAAAGAAATTCCGGCAGTGTACCGCGACGGCAAACAACCGGAGGCTCAGAGTGAAGCATAAGCTCGCATCTTGGTGGAAAACCATCAAGCTGACAGCAAACTTGATGGCCGGTGTCCCGGATTATGAAAACTACGTTGCCCGCCAGCGCAAACATAATCCCAATGCGCCGGTCATGACCGAGCTGCAATTCCAAGACTACTGCCGCAAACGCCGTTGCGGCGGCAACGGCGGACGCTGTTGTTAATGAAGGCATAAAAAGGCCGTCTGAAAATACTTTCAGACGGCCTTTTATTATGGAATATCAATAAACATCAAAGATTTTGTCTTGCCATCAATATTTAAGCGAACAACTTGCCAATATTTACTCATCTTCGAGCAGTACCAGCGGACGCTGTATTTTTCTGAGTTCTTCCACCTCGTCCAACAGCCGCATAATCAGTCCCAATGCGGGAATGCCGGCTTCAAAATCACGGCTTAAGCGTTGTGCGCGACGGATGCGGGCAAGATGAAAACCACTGAAGGTGCTTTTTTCGGGCGCACCATCGATGCTGATGATGTCTTCTGCTATAAGTTCCAACAGCCAATCGCGACGGCAGCGGCTGGCGGCAACAATTTCTTCAAAAGTAAGGGTAACATCGGAGGATTGAATCATAATTTATCCTTTCTCTTATGCTTGTTTCGCGGCAAAGTGTTCAGCCAATTTTTCCCATGCGGCACGGTCGGCTTCGCTCTCTACTGGCGGAACATTAATGCGGATATTGAGATAAAGGTCTCCGGCTTCTTTTGCAGGAATACCTTTGCCTTTGAGGCGGATGCTTTTACCGCTTTGGCTGTTGGCAGGTAGATTGACCTGTAAGCGGCCTGATGCGGTAGGGACGATGATTTTGCCGCCCAATACGGCTTCCCAAGGTTTGACATCTATTGTTTGATATACGTCTTTCCTGTTTTTGACGTATAAATCAGGTTGGTCGTGGAATTTGATTTTTAAGTACAAGTCACCGTTTTCACCGCCGTTATATCCCGGCAAACCTTGGCCGGCCAAACGGATTTGTTGGCCTTCTGCAATGCCTTTGGGGATTTTGACGTTGAGGGTTTTATTTTGATAAACCGCACGTCCGTATTCGTCTAGAGTCGGCACATTCAAAGTCATGCTACGTTCTGCTCCAACATACGCTGCATAAATATCAATACTCAATTCAGCATGTTGATCCTCGCCTTTTATTGGGCCGCGGGGTTGCTCGGAACGAGTGTGGGATTGGCGGAATGATGAAAACAGATCTTCAAAATTGAAATCTCCCGCTCCGAACGGCTCGCCTTCATGACGTTCATAGCGGAAGCCGCCGCCGTTAAATCCATTGCCAAACGGATTGCTGCCTTGACCGAACGGATTGCCTCCGGCGCTGCGTCCGTAAGGATTAGCCAACATTTCATCGTATTCGGCCCGCTTTTCTTTGTCGGAAAGCGTTTCGTAGGCACGGTTGATTTCTACCGTACGTTCGGCTGCGTCAGGTTCTTTGCTGACATCGGGGTGGTATTTGCGCACCAGTTTTCGGTAGGCTTTTTTGATTTCAGCCTCATCCGCATCTTTGGCAACGCCCAGTATTTCATAATAGTTTTTTTCTGCCATGTTATTCCTTTGACTGCTCATATACAAAATTCTTATAGTTTTAATAATTGAGGGTGGATATTCTAAAATCAAGGGCGTTGGAAATAAAATTCTCTATTTTTGACAATGATTAATGGATAATTTATTTCTTTGTTTCTAGAGAAATAGAAAATATAAAGGCCGTCTGAAATACGGTTTTTCAGACGGCCTTTATCAAGTTGGGGTTTTATTTGTCTTGAGCGTTTTTTTGTTCGCTAACAATCCATTGGGCAATATCTGAACCCAAGACTTTAGAAGTGCGATTTAAGACGGCGCAAGAGCTTTTATAAACACCGAGCATGCCGCCGGAAGAATTGCGGGTAAAGGTTTTTTTATTGACTTCTTCGCCATCAACATACAAAGTGGCAACGGCTGTAATACTTTTGGCGTGGCCGACAAAGGCTACGCCTGCGCTCATGGCGGAAGTAATGGAGATATCTGCGTATGTGCCTTGTTTTTTACCGTCACGGACAATAGTTACATCACTTTTGGCTGCAGTTTCTTGCAAAGATTTGGACATGACGTTGCCAATTTGTAAACACTCGGAAACGATACGGGTATCGATTTCTTCTGCATGACGGTAAGGGATGCTTTCATCAATATGGACATCTGCGCTGGCAAATGCAGAAGCAAACAAGAATGCGGTTGCAAGGATGCGGTTAGGAGACATAGTAGGATACCTGAAATTAAATGTTAAAAAGAGTTGTTATTGTATAACGGCGTTTACACTCAATCAACATAAGTTAAATAGGAAAAGATTTTGTTGAAATGGCTGTTATAGCAAGATAATCAAAAGGCCGTCTGAAATACTGTTATTTCAGACGGCCTTTTGATTGGGACATTAATTTGTTCTGGTCAAATAAGGCAGGGGATCGACTGCTTTGCCGTTTAGACGAACTTCAAAATGAAGCTTGACGCTGTCTGTATCGCTGCTGCCCATGGTGGCGATAACTTGGCCGGCTTGGACTTTTTGATCTTTTTGTACTAAAAGCGTTTCGTTGTGGGCGTAGGCGGTAATGGTGTAGTCGTTGTGGCTGATCAAAATCAGCTTGCCGTAGCCGCGGACTTCTTCGCCAACGTAGATGACGGTACCGGCTGCGGCAGAACGGATTTGTTGGCCTTGTGTGCCTGCAATATCTATGCCTTTGCTGGTTGTGCCGTTGTAGCGTTGGATAATGGAGGATGAGGCGTTATCGGTCGGCCATTGCAAGCTTAACCGGTTGATCGGGGTAACGGCGGTTGCTTGGCGTTGCTGCGTAGCAGTATTGCGGGAGGCAACATGACGGCGGACGCGCAATACTTGACCGACTTCGATTTGTGAGGCGTTGGGAAGATTATTCCATGCAACCAGTGTATTGACGTTTTGTCCGTAGCGTTTGGCGATTT
This sequence comes from Neisseria sp. HMSC061B04, assembly GCF_001836705.1. NCBI lineage: Bacteria > Pseudomonadati > Pseudomonadota > Betaproteobacteria > Neisseriales > Neisseriaceae > Neisseria > Neisseria sp. HMSC061B04. Next base: position 213,425 of record NZ_KV830180.1, on the reverse strand, counting down.
GGGTCAGGGTATCGCCGGGACGGACTTTGTAGTAGCCGTCGGGTACGGCGCGGTTGGAAGAGGTATTGTTGCCGGCGCAGGCTGCTAAGACGGCAATGGTGCTGATGAGTGCCAGACGTTTCAAGGCCGTCTGAAAGGTGGAAATAAAGGTTGTATTCATGGGTTGTTTCTAAATGTATCGTTATACTGTATATGATAGATAGGAAGAGTGAAAAAAGGTTCACTCAAAAGGCATGGGATAAAATGCGGAAAGGCAATATAGTACCATTGAGAATTTGTGGGTATGGCTGAATATTTTTATATCTTTTTGATGCAAAGGGACTTTTTTGAAAAGGTAAAAGAACGTGAAAGTTCTTTCAGACGGCATTGAATAAGGCAATAAAAATCCCCTGCTGAGACAGACGGGCAGGGGATTTTTGTCTCATCGAACTTATTTGTTCAATTCGTTAGCCAGATACAGCCAAGTTTCAATTACGGTATCAGGGTTGAGCGATACGCTTTCGATACCTTCTTGAACCAGCCATTTGGCAAAGTCCGGATGGTCTGACGGGCCTTGACCGCAAATACCGACGTATTTGTTTTGTTTGCGGCAGGCAGAGATTGCCAAGTGCAACATCACTTTAACGGCAGGATTGCGTTCGTCGAAGGAATCGGATACCAAACCGCTGTCACGGTCGAGGCCGAGGGTCAGCTGGGTCATGTCGTTAGAGCCGATGGAGAAGCCGTCGAAGTATTGTAGGAATTGTTCTGCCAATACAGCGTTGCTTGGCAACTCGCACATCATGATCAGGCGCAGGCCGTTTTTGCCGCGTTCTAAACCGTTTTCTTTCAGGGCTTTAACAACAGCTTCTGCTTCACCCAAAGTACGAACGAATGGGATCATGATTTCGACGTTGGTCAAACCCATTTCATCGCGAACGCGTTTCAAGGCTTTGCACTCGAGTGCGAAGCAGTCTTTGAAGTTATCGGCTACATAACGCGCCGCGCCGCGGAAGCCCAACATTGGGTTTTCTTCGTGCGGTTCGTAAATGCTGCCGCCCACCAAGTTGGCGTATTCGTTGGATTTGAAGTCAGACATGCGGACGATGGTTTTGCGTGGATAAACCGAAGCAGCCAAGGTTGCCACGCCTTCTGCGATTTTATCGACATAGAAGTCGACAGGGGAGGCGTAGCCGGCGATACGGCGGGTAATTTCCGCTTTCAATTCGTCGTCTTGTTTGTCAAATTCCAACAAGGCTTTCGGGTGGATACCGATTTGACGGTTGATGATGAATTCCATACGTGCCAAGCCGATGCCTTCGCTAGGCAGGTTGGCGAAGCTGAATGCCAATTCAGGGTTGCCAACGTTCATCATTACTTTTACAGGCGCTTTAGGCATGTTGTCCAAAGCAACATCGGTAATTTGTACGTCCAGCAGGCCAGAGTAGATGAAGCCGGTATCGCCTTCGGCACAAGATACGGTAACTTCTTGGCCGTCTGAAAGCAGATCGGTTGCGTCGCCGCAGCCGACCACGGCCGGAATACCCAATTCACGCGCGATAATCGCTGCGTGGCAGGTACGGCCGCCGCGGTTGGTCACGATGGCGGAAGCACGTTTCATCACCGGTTCCCAATCCGGGTCGGTCATGTCGGTAACGAGTACGTCGCCTGCTTCAACGGAATCCATCTCGGAGGCATCTTTCACCAGGCGTACTTTGCCTTGGCCGACTTTTTGACCGATGGCACGGCCTTCGCACAAGACAACTTTTTCGCCGTTGATGGAGAAGCGGCGCAGGTTGCGGCTGCTGTCTTCTTGGGATTTTACAGTCTCAGGACGGGCTTGCAAGATGTAGAGTTTGCCGTCCAAACCGTCGCGGCCCCATTCGATGTCCATTGGGCGGCCGTAGTGTTTTTCGATGGTCAGCGCGTAATGGGCCAACTCGGTAACTTCGGCGTCGGTAATGGAGAAGCGTTGACGGTCTTCTTCAGGTACATCGATGTTGGTTACAGATTTACCGGCTTCGGCTTTGTCGGTAAAGATCATTTTGATTTGTTTCGAACCCATGGTTTTGCGCAGGATAGCCGGTTTGCCTGCTTTCAAAGTAGGTTTGAATACATAGAATTCGTCAGGGTTGACCGCACCTTGTACGACGTTTTCGCCCAGGCCGTAAGAAGAGGTAACGAAAACGACTTGGTCGTAACCGGACTCGGTATCGATGGTGAACATCACACCGGACGCGCCGCTGTCGGAGCGCACCATGCGTTGTACGCCTGCGGAAAGGGCAACGATGTCGTGTTCGAAGCCTTTGTGGACACGGTAAGAAATGGCACGGTCGTTGTACAGGGAAGCGAATACATGGCGCATGGCTTCTTTAACGTTTTCCAAGCCATTGATGTTCAAGAAGGTTTCTTGTTGGCCAGCGAAAGAAGCGTCCGGCAAGTCTTCTGCTGTTGCGGAAGAACGTACGGCAACGGAAATGTCCGCACCGCCGGCATCGGCAACCATTTTGTTCCAAGCTGTTTCGATTTCAGCATCCAGCTGCTCAGGGAACGGAGTATCCAAAATCCATTGACGGATTTCTTTACCCACGCGCGCCAACTCGGCAACGTCTTCAACATCCAGTTGTTTCAGGGCTTCGGAAATACGCTCGCTCAGACCATTGTGAGCCAGGAAAGCGCGATAGGCTTCGGCAGTGGTCGCAAAACCACCGGGAACGCGTACGCCTTTTTCAGTCAGTTGGCTGATCATTTCGCCCAAAGAGGCATTTTTACCGCCCACTCGCTCAACGTCAGTCATACGCAGGTTTTCAAACCAAATAACGTAGTTTTCGGCCATTTGTGTGTCCAATCCAATCCAAAAATGTTAAAAAAGAAACAAATCCGCCTGCTTATTGTAGCCATTCGTTTGATGGCTGTCATGTGTTTTATCTTTTTTAAAATCACAAATTCGTCTGTGATACTGTGCTTTTCAAGCGTGTAGTCTGCTGAAATGTGAATATCAGATTCATGTTTTTGTGAGTTATCCTATTGTTAAATATGGAAAACAAAATAAGTTAATAAATTTGATAAATAAGATTTATTTTGCAATTTTAGAACAAAATTCTACAAAAAATTAAAAAATGAAATTTTGTGCCAATTTAAAATTTGTTCAAATTTGTTGTAATCCTGTGTAATCTGTCGAGGTCGCTTTATTGCAAAGGCTGTAACTGCTATGATTGCCGTCTGAAACGTTACCCTCAAGAGGATTCATTATGACTGATCCACGCCAAGTCTTCTATATTTCCGACCGAACCGGCCTGACCGCTGAAAATATCGGTGAAGCCTTGCTGAACCAATTTGGCAATGTTGAGTTCAAACGCCATACCTATCCGTTTATCGATACGCCTGAAAAAGCGCGTGCTGTTGTAGACAAAGTCAACCAGTCCGCCGAAAAATTCGGCGTGCGCCCGATTGCTTTTGTCAGTGTGGTCAATGACGAAATCCGTGAAATCATCAAGAAAGCCAATGCGTTCCATATTAATTTCTTTGAAACCTTTCTCGGTCTTTTGGAAAAGGAACTCAATACGGAGGCGGTTGCCGCCCAGCAGGGGCACCACAGTATCGGCAATACCCAACGCTATGATGCGCGTATGGAGGCGGTCAATTTTTCACTGAATCATGATGACGGTGTCAGTGATAAGAATTTGAAAGAAGCCGATGTGATTTTGATGGGGGTTTCCCGTTCCGGCAAAACGCCGACCTGTCTCTATCTGGCCTTGCAATACGGTATCCGTGCCGCCAACTATCCGCTGATTCCCGATGATTTGGAATCGACCGATTTGCCGCGTATGGTCAAGCCTTATAAAGACAAGCTGTTTGGTTTGACCATTCAGCCTGAACGCTTGCAGGCAATCCGTCAGGAACGCCGCCCTAATTCGACTTATGCCAAAATCGATACTTGCCGCAGTGAGATTGCCGATGCGCAAAATATGTTTAAACGCCACGGTATTCCGTTTACCAATACTACGGACAAATCTGTGGAAGAACTTGCTGTGCATATCTTGCAGGCTTGCAAGCTGAAACGCCGTTTTTAACTGAAATGATAAAAGGCCGTCTGAAAGTTTCAGACGGCCTTTTTTTGTTTGGCGCATTAGGTTTTGGGCAGGGTAACACCGGTTTGTCCCATGTATTTGCCGTTGCGGTCTTTGTATGAAGTTTCGCAGACTTCATCGCTTTCAAAAAACAAGACTTGGGCCACGCCTTCGCCTGCGTAGATTTTTGCCGGTAGCGGCGTGGTGTTGGAAAACTCAAGCGTAACGTAGCCTTCCCACTCCGGCTCGAACGGGGTAACGTTGACGATGATGCCGCAGCGTGCGTAGGTGGACTTGCCCAAGCAGACGGTCAGGACGTTGCGCGGGATGCGGAAATATTCGACTGTGCGCGCCAGGGCAAAGGAGTTGGGCGGAATGATGCAGCAGTCGTCTTCGACGGTTACGAAGTTTTTCGGGTCGAAATTTTTCGGGTCGACGATGGTGCTGTTGATATTGGTGAAGATTTTGAATTCATTGGCGCAACGGATGTCGTAGCCGTAGCTGGACGTGCCGTAGGAAATGATGCGCTGACCGTTGGCCTCTTTGATTTGGTTGGGCTCAAACGGCTCAATCATGCCGTGTTCTTCGGCCATGCGGCGTATCCATTTGTCGGATTTAATGCTCATGGTGGTTGTCCTGGGGTAAGGGTTGTTTGGGAATTCTTTGAAATCAACACGACAGCCTTTAGACAGGCTTGTCAATTGATGTTTCAGACGGCCTAAAAGCTGGATAAGGCCGTCTGAAAGGCTGTTTATTTGGTTTTGGAAGCAGATTTCTTAGCCAGTTTGACTTCTTTAATCATACCGTCTTCGCATTTCATGATGAAGACGGGTGTGCCGTTTTGGGAAGCGGTAAAGTTTCCGTGCGCCCTGCCTTTTTTGAACACGCCCTCCAGCGTCATATTGCGTAATTTGGCGCTGTTGGAGGAGAAAGGTTCGATAAAGGTTTCGCTGTTGCCGGAGACGGTATATACGCCTTTGCCGTCAAATTTGCCGTTTTTAAAGGCGCCGACATAGCTGCGGCCGTCCTGGCATTTCCATGTGCCTTTACCGGATGGTTTGCCGTCTTTGCCGACATCGCCATCGTAAACGCAACCTTTTTCCTGATAAGGATTGATGGTTTCAGCAATGGCAGGCGTACCCAGCATGAAGGCGACGGGAAGTAGGGCGAGGTATTTCATCATGATTGTTCCTTTTTGCAGGCGGTTTCAGACGGCCTGATATTGGGATTCAAAAGTCAGCAGGGTTTCAGCAATGCGGCGTGGCAATATGGCTAAAGCGTGTTCGCGCATGGATGTAGGGATACCGTAGTAGGCTTCGGCGATGCTGCCAGTAATGGCCGCCAAGGTATCGCTGTCTCCGCCCAGGGAAACCGCCAGTCGGATGGCGTGTTCAAAATCATCGCTTTCAAGAAAGGCGGTAACTGCTTGAGGTACGGTTTCCTGACAGCTTTCGTTGAAATGATAATGCGGGCGGATTTGGTCGCAACTTTGGCTCAAGTCGTAGCCGAATTGTCGTGTAATGTTTTCTTTGATTTGCGCTTTGCCCATACCGGTACGCGCCCAAAAGACGGCGGCGGCTACGGCTTGCGCGCCTTTAATGCCTTCCGGGTGGTTGTGTGTTACGGCGGCGGATTGTTCGGCAAAATGCAGGGTTTCTTCCAATGTGGCAAATGCCCAGCCAACAGCAGAAACACGCATGGCCGAGCCGTTGCCCCAGCTATTATAAGGTTCTGGATCTTTCCATTCTATCCATTGTGAGAAGCGTCCGCCATATGCGCCTTTGGGGCAGGGATATGCCCTACACCAGCCTTGTAAAATAGATGCCAAATGATCGTTGCAGCCTTGTAAAACCCAATCGGCAATGGCAACAGTGCAAATCGTGTCATCGGTAAAGTCGCTGTCGGGGCTGAAAATATCGAAATCGGTATGACGGTAGTTGTCAAACTCGAATCGTGATCCGGCAATATCGCCGATGACTGCACCCAACATCGTGACATCCTTTCTGATACTTCTATTTATATTTCAGACGGCCTTTGATATTTCCCAATCAAAAGGCCGTCTGAAAAATTACTCTTGCCAGCCGCCTAAATAAGAAACCAGTTCTTCCAACATGGTGCTGATGGCTTCGGTCATCAGGATTTGCGAGGCAAAGGCGAGGCTGGCGGCATCGTCGCCGTTGCTTTCCGCTTCTTCTTGCAAAACGTCCAGATACTGGATGCGTTTGAGCGTAAAGTCTTGGGTTAGGATGAACGCGATTTGTTCGCGCCATACCAAGC
>NZ_KV830180.1:117954-206999 GCF_001836705.1 Neisseria sp. HMSC061B04 | reverse complement strand
AGGTCTTGTTTGGAAACTTTGACGACCGGAACAATATCACCTACGCCTTTGAGTTCGCAATCGCTGTCCAATTCAAAACCGCCCTCGCAGTGGCCTTGCAGCAGCCAGCTGGTCATCAGGGAAGAGGGTGATTGTTTGGTGTTGGGCAACGAGGCTTCCAAACCGCCCAATGCTTCGCGCAACTTGGTCAGGATGTTTTCCGCTTTGGCAGATGCGGCATTGTTGACCAAAAGATACCCGTGGCGCGTGTCGAAAATCGCCTGTGTGCGGCTGCTGCGCGTAAAGGCACGGGGCAGCAGGTCGTCGGTAATCTGCTCTTTCAGCTCTTGTTTTTCCTTGCGGCCGACATTGCGCGCTTCGTTGTTTTGGATTTCCAAAACCTTTTCATCCAAAATATCGCGGATCACGCCGGCAGGCAGGACTTTTTCTTCTTTTTTCAGGGCCACGCGCCAAGTGTAATCGGCAGGGAAAACCAGCTCGGGCGAAAAGGAAACCGGCGTGGCAAAGCCTTCGCTAAACCAGTCCAAACCTTGACAATGGGCAAATTCGGATTGCGCCAATTTGTCGGCAAGGACTTCCAATTCGGGCAATTTGTCTTTGTTGAGCGGATAAAAACTGATTTGCTTAAACCACATGGCGAGTTTTCCTTTTTATTAAAACCGGCATTATACAGGGAAAATAACATACGGAAATCGGCAACATCTTTAAAAAAGCAGTAAAGGCATTGACAGAAGAAAAGGCTTTCTGTATAGTTCGCGCTTCGGTTACGCGCCCATCGTCTAGAGGCCTAGGACACTGCCCTTTCACGGCGGCAACCGGGGTTCGAATCCCCGTGGGCGTGCCAGAATTCTTAAAAAACGCTCCTGCTTTTTGCAGGGGCGTTTTTTGTTTTCAGACGGCCTGTCGCTGTGAAAATATCTTTAAATTGGTTTACAATAATGCCATTCTGAATCTAAACGAGAGAAAACAATGTTAGACATCCAATTGCTCCGCAGCAATACCGCCGCAGTTGCCGAACGTTTGGCCGCACGCGGTTATGAGTTTGATACCGCGCGTTTCAACGCTTTGGAAGAGCAACGCAAAGCTGTTCAAGTGAAAACAGAAGAGTTGCAGGCTTCGCGCAACAGTATTTCCAAGCAGATCGGCGCGTTGAAAGGCCAAGGCAAACACGAAGAGGCTCAAGCTGCGATGGATCAGGTTGCCCAAATCAAAGCAGATTTGGAGCAGGCTGCCGCTGATTTGGATGCCGTTCAGAAAGAATTGGATGCTTGGCTGCTGAGCATTCCGAACCTGCCGCACGAAAGCGTGCCTGTCGGTAAAGATGAAACTGAAAACGTCGAAGTCCGCAAAGTCGGCACGCCGCGCGAATTTGACTTTGAAATCAAAGACCATGTTGATTTGGGCGAACCTTTGGGTTTGGATTTTGAAGGCGGTGCGAAACTTTCCGGCGCGCGCTTTACCGTGATGAAAGGCCAAATCGCCCGCCTGCATCGCGCTTTGGCTCAGTTCATGCTGGACACGCACACGCTGAAACACGGCTATACCGAGCATTACACGCCTTATATCGTGGATGACACCACTTTGCAGGGCACAGGCCAACTGCCTAAATTTGCAGAAGATTTGTTCCACGTTACCCGCGGCGGCGACGAGAGCAAGAAAACGCAATATCTGATTCCGACTGCCGAAGTAACGCTGACCAATACCGTTGCCGACAGCATCGTGGCAGGCAGCGATTTGCCGCTAAAACTGACCGCCCATTCCCCATGTTTCCGCTCCGAAGCGGGCGCATACGGCAAAGACGTGCGCGGTCTGATTCGCCAACACCAATTCGATAAAGTAGAAATGGTGCAAATCGTTCATCCCGAAAAATCATACGAAGCGCTGGAAGAAATGGTCGGCCATGCCGAAAACATCCTGAAGGCTTTGGAACTGCCCTACCGCGTGATTACTTTGTGTACCGGCGACATGGGCTTCGGCGCAACCAAAACGTATGACTTGGAAGTCTGGGTTCCTGCGCAAAACACCTACCGCGAAATTTCCAGCTGCTCCAACTGCGAAGATTTCCAAGCTCGCCGCATGAAAGCGCGTTTCAAAGATGAAAACGGTAAAAACCGTTTGGTACATACTTTGAACGGCTCTGGCTTGGGAGTCGGCCGTACTTTGGTGGCTGTTTTGGAAAACCATCAAAATGCCGACGGCAGCATTAATGTTCCTGCTGCGTTGCAACCGTATATGGGCGGCGTGACCAAACTGGAAGTAAAATAATCGCTGTTTAAATGAAAAGGCCGTCTGAAACTTGGGTTCAGACGGCCTTTTATATGATTGGGCAATTATTTGTTGTGTTGACGGAAATATTCCCATTCTTCAACGACTTTACCGTCAGGCAAGTGGCACACGCCGTATTCGTTGCCGTCTTTGTCTTTTTTGATTTCGGATTTGCCGCCTTGTTTGACGCAGAATTCAGAAGCCGGATTGGCCACGCCGACGTTGGGGGATTCTTGTTTTTCAGAAGCGGAGCAGGCTGCCAAAGCAGTGGCGGCAGCGAGGCTGAGGATAAGGGGTTTGATCATGGCGTGTCTTTCATTTGAAGGATAAAAACCAGCGGATTATAAGGGATGCTTGCGTTTAATGGCGTTAACCAGATTAAAGGCCGTCTGAAAAGTTTTCAGACGGCCTTTAATTTAGGAAGTCAAACCAGATTATTTGGCTGCTTCGGTTTTTTCGCCTTCTTTAGCAAAGTATTTGGCGTAAATTTTGTCGTATTCGCCACTTTCGCGTACTTTTTTCAGCGCATCGTTCAACATTTTGATGGTGGCTTCGTCGCCTTTGCGTGCAGCGATACCGTAGTTTTCGATGGTGAAGTCAGGCAGGGAGATGAAATCCAGGCCTTTGGTCGGGTTGTTTTTCACATAGTTGGCAATAACCGCGCTGTCGCTGACGACGGAATCCAAACCGCCGTTTTCCAATTCTTTGATAATCAGGGGAACGCTTTCAAAGCGGGCGATTTTCGGATTGTCGTTGCCCAAGAGTTTGGAAACGGAGAAGTCGCCGGTGTAGCCGGTTACCACGCCGACTTTGGCCATGTTTTTCAGGTCTTCGGAAGAAGTTACTTTTTTGCCTTTTGGAACGAGGACGACTTGGGTAATTTCAAAGTATGGGTCGCTGAAGAGCATGCTTTGTTTGCGGTCGTCAGTGATGGTTACGCCGGACATTACGATGTCCACGTCGCCGTTGTTCAGAGAAGGGAAGAGGCTTTCCCAAGGCTGGTGTTTGAATTCGACTTTGAAGTTGCCGGCTTTGGCCATGGCATTCATCAAGTCAACGTCAAAACCTTCCACTTTGCCGGCAGAATCCAAAGATTCGAATGGGGCAAACTCGGCGTTGGAGCCGACACGGTACACTTTATCGGCAGGAGCAGAGGCATTGTTGCTTTGACCGCCGCAGGCAGTCAGGGCAAGGGCGGAACAAGCGAGGGCAGTGGCCAGCCATTTTTTCATATTCATGATATGTGCTTTCTTAATAAAATGTTAACGGATAAAATCTTAGTTTAGCATAATTTTGTGAACAAACTAGCCGAAATCAGTGGTCTTTTTCTCGGAAAAATGCGTAGGTTACGTCATGGAAGAGGTCGGTGTGCGGGCTGTCTTCGTAGCTCAATTCTGCCAACGCGTCTTCAAAGGCAAGCTGGATGGATTCTACGGCATCGTTGGCCATGTCGGAGGGCAGGGAACGGATGAGGCCTTTGAGGGCGGTGGCGAGGACATGGTTTTGCATACGCAAAACGTCGTTGGCTTCTTCCAAGTATTCGAGGCGTTGTTCGATGCTGCTCATGATGTATCCTTGAGGGTGTATTAAATAAAATAGTGATTATATAGTGAATTAATATTAAAATGTTACGCTTGCGCCGGCTTGCCGGATATGTCCAACCATCGGCCGCAGTTCAAGCATTTTTTGTTTGAATGCGGTTCACAATAAAAATGAAAAAACGAGATTATTATGGAAAACAACCGTCTTGACCCCACAGCCCTCGAGGAAGAAGACCTGAATTGGGAAAAACGCTTGGAAAGATTGCGTCAGGCACGACAATTCAATACCGCGCCGACCCATGCGCCATTGGTCAAAAAATCGGAAGAGGCTGTCGATGCCGCGCCTAAAACCGCGCCTAAAAAAGAATATAAACTGGATGCCGACAATCGCGAAAAAGTGCTGCAGGAGTATTTGTACCGCTGGCAGCTGGAACACAATACCGCCCTTGCCGAAGATGGCGAAGCAGTGGAAACCGATGCGATGGTGGTCTTGCAGGACAACTGGTTGAGCGCGCAATCGGCATTGCAGGCTGCGGCTTCAGACCGCCATATCGAATCGACGCGCACCGTCAGACTGAATCCGAAATCAGGTGCCGTAGATTTTGATGTGGCTGAAGTGGAAGAAACTGAAAAATCGGAAAATGATGATGCGCAAGCGGCTGAAGAGGCGGTTTCAGACGGCCTTGAACCTGAAAAAGAACCGGCCGTCAATGTCCATATCAATGTTTTGAACCCGCAGGCGATTGGCCGTCGGGAAGTATTCTGCGTTTCTGAAAAAGATTTGACCGAGCGTCTGATTAAACGTTTGCGCCCCCATGTGGCCGATGCAGTCAACGGCATGATTCGGATTGCCGTGCAAAAACAAATGGCCGTGTTCACTTACCAGTTGCAGCAAATGCTCAACGAGCAGGCGCCGGGTTTGGTGGAAGATGTATTGGAACACAACGTCAAACGTATTCTGGACGATATGAAGGTTGAAATGAAATACCGCCGCTGAGTATCCGGGCCGTCTGAAAAGTTTCAGACGGCCTTTGGCATAAATTTCCCTTAAAATTTTGCGAAGCGTGTATAATGGCGGCTCACGTTTTCGTGATAAATATCCTTTCTAAATAGTTGATATGCCCGATGCAGAATCGGGCATTTTTTTTGAGATTGTTATGAATAAAAACAAAATCATTGTATTGCTGATTGCTCTGGTTGCCGTATTTGCCTATCAAAAAATGCAAAACAAGCAGCCGCTACAATCGCAGCATCAGCAGAAAATAGAAGCCGTTCAAAAACAAAACAATGCGGGCGGAGAAAACGCCGATACGGCTCAACAGCAAACCGGTTCGGGCAAACAATCGGCAGAAGCGGTTTTGAAACAGGCGTTTGAAAACGAACAAAGCGATATTCAGGTTGAGGGCGAGGGCACGGTATGGAAAACCCTGCCGGATGACAACAAAGGCACGCGCCACCAACGCTTTATCTTGAAGCTCTCCAGCGGCCAGACGCTTTTGGTGGCACACAATATCGACCTTGCCGATAAGATTAAGGGTTTGAAAAAAGGCGATAAAGTAGCGTTTTACGGAGAATACGAATGGTCGGAGCAGGGCGGCGTTATCCATTGGACGCACCATGACCCGTCAGGACGGCATACTGACGGCTGGTTGAAACACGACGGCCGCCTTTATCAGTAAAAACGGTTTTCCTGTTTTTTCAGACGACCTGAAACACGGCCTTCGGCTTGAAAGATGGTAGAAATCGGCGCAAAATGTTAACAAGTTAAACAGACGGAAAAATATTGTTCCGTCCATTGGAATACACAGTAGATTGGAGAATAAATGAACAAAAAACTTCATCCGCAAACGCTGGCCATCCGGGGCGGCAAAGAGCAGACCGAATATCGCGAACACAATCAGGCACTGTTTTTGACCAGCAGCTTCATGTGGGAAAGTGCGCAACATGCGGCAGATTTGTTTTCCAAAAAAATTAAAGGCTTTACCTATACCCGTACAGCCAATCCGACTACTGCCGCTTTTGAAAAACGCATTGCCGCATTGGAAGGCGCAGAACGCGCGGTAGCCACTTCGACCGGTATGTCCGCAATTCAGGCAGCGTTTTTTACCTTCTTGCAAGCAGGCGACCACGTTGTTTCCAGCCGCAGCCTGTTCGGCACGACCGTCGGTTTCATCAACAACATCGTTACCAAGTTCGGCATCGAAGTCAGCCATGTATCGCCGGTTGATGTAGATGAATGGAAAGCGGCCATCAAGCCCAATACCAAACTGTTTTTCTTGGAAACTCCGTCCAACCCATTGGGCGAAGTTGCCGATTTGGAAGCGCTGGCTGAACTGGCGCACAGTATCGGCGCGCTTTTGGTGGTGGACAACAGCCTCTTGTCGCCCGTCGGCTCGCAGCCTTTGAAACACGGTGCGGATATTTCCGTTTCTTCCGCAACCAAAGCCATCGACGGCCACGGCCGCGTGATGGGCGGCGTATTGGCCGGTTCGGAAGAGCTGATGACGCAAGTTGCCATATATTGCAATTCTTGCGGGCTGGCGATGTCGCCGTTTAACGCATGGCAGTTGTTGAGCGGCGTGGAAACCCTGTCGCTGCGTATGGAAAAACAATTCGACAACGCCCTGAAAATCGCCCAATGGCTGCAACAACAGCCGCAAGTCCAAGCCGTGTACTACACCGGTTTGCCCGACCATCCGCAGGCAGAGCTTATCCGCAAGCAACAAAACGGCGGCGGCATCGTCATCGGTTTTGAAGTCGCGGACCAAGAAGCCGCATGGAAAGTCGTGGACGGCGTGGCGCTTTTCTCCCGCACTGCCAACCTCGGCGACGTGCGCTCGACCATCACCCATCCGTGGACAACCACGCACGGCCGGATGCAGCCTGAAGAAAAACTCGCCGCCAATATCCGTCCGGGCTTGATCCGCCTCTCTGTCGGTTTGGAATACATCGACGATTTGATTGATGATTTGCAACAAGCATTGAACAAATAATCTAAAAACAAATTTCAGACGGCCTTAAAATTTAATAGGCCGTCTGAAAGCAATCAAACACACATCTTAAGAATAAAAGGAAAAAAATAATGTCTGAAGCAGAATTCGCCTCGTGGGCAATGAAAATCCTCCTCACCGGCCTGATTATCTTTTTGGGCTTTATCGTTTGGAACTTGGGTAAAGAATCCAAGGCCGGCAAATTCGGCATTGCCATGCTCTTCTTGGTTTTGGGCTTGGGCGTGTTTGGATTTGTATTCAAAGAATTGCTGATTAGCTTTTTGGTATTGCCGAAATAAGCAGGAAGTTTATAGATAGAACAAGGCCGTCTGAACATTTTTTCAGACGGCCTTTTGATTTGATAATTAAATTACGCCTAATTCTTGCAAGCCGCGCAATACGCCGTCTTCATCGACACTTGGGCAGACGAATTGTGCGGCGGCTTTGGCCGCTTCTTCGCCATTGCCCATGGCAACGCCAAAGCCGACGGTTGACAGCATTTCCAAGTCGTTGAAGCTGTCGCCGAATGCCATCACTTTGCCCATATCAATGCCCAGTTTTTCCACTGCGTGGGCGATGCCACGTGCTTTTGAACCTTCTTGTTTGAGTAGGTCCATGGCATGTTTGTGCCAGCGGACGGATTTGAAGCCGTGTTGTTGAATCAGCGGTTGCAGGATTTTTTCTTCTTCCTCATCCACAAAGACCAACATTTGATAGACGGGTTGTTTGCGGAAATATTCTTTGTCGGTTAAAAAGTTGGGCAGGATATGCGATAAACCTTCGACAACGCGCGGAGAGTTGGAGGAGACGGCAATTTCTTGGTTGTTGACGAATGCGTAGTCTATTTTGTGTTGCTTAAGCAGGTGGATGGCGGTTTCGATGTCGGCAATATCCAAGGGGTAGCTTTGCAGGGGCTCGCCGCGAAAGGAAATATATTGGCCGTTGATGGTAACGAGCATGTCGATGCCGCATTCTTGAATCAAGGCTTTGACTTTGGCGGGAATGGCGGCTTCCGGACGGCCGGTGGCGATGGCAGTCAAAATGCCTTTGGCTTTCAATGCGCGCATGGCTTGGGCAACCGAAGGGCGTAAGGTATCCGTGTATTTACGGTAGAGGGTGTCGTCAATGTCAAAGAAGATGATTGCAGGATTGTTCATGGTTCACTCGTCGGGCCGGGTATACACAGCTTTCATTGAAAATTGTGTGAACAGCTTGTGTATAAATTGGTTTAGTATTTGATTGCTATTATAAAAATAAGTTCTGATTAAAATTTAGGCAGCTTTTTGTTTTGAGAATAAAGCAGAAAGTTATCCACATCAGGCCGTCTGAAAATTTGGTTTTCAGACGGCCTTGTTTTAAGCAATCAGACGGATATTTTCTTTGTCTTGCCTGAATTTGTTTTTAATCACGATAGGCAGGCTGCTGTCGAAATACCAGCTGCCATCAGGCAATGCCAACGCGCCGCCGGCGCAGAGCAGGGTAATGCTGTTTCCGGTCAGGGGATCGGTTTCGGTAATTTCAATTTCATGCGCTTTGCCCCAATCGGTTACGGGGAGTAGGTGGGCAAGCTCGGTAATACGTTGGTTTTGATGTTTGATGCCGTTGGGTTGGCGGCAGTCGCCGTTGCATTTTCCGACAGCCTCAACAGGGCAGGGTTCGTCCTTTGCGTAGCCGGTCGGCAAAATATTGAGCGAATCCGGGCAGAGCCTGTGTTCTTGCGACCATTGTGCCAAAGCACGTTTGGCTGCTTTTTTGTGGGCAAACAAACCGTATGGACGCCAGTTTCTGGTGCCGTTGTTTAACAAGACAATGCGTGCTTGAAGGCTGCCGTGTTCGTCAGCGATAAAGCGGACGGTAGAAAACGATGTGGATTTTTCAGACGGCATCAGTTGGTATTCCTGCATGGTCTGGGCTTTGAGCCATAATGTATGGAGCTGACCGACTGCCGGAATAAAACGGATGGAGGCTGCGGCTTTGATGTGCGGTGGCAGTTTTTTGCTGTGCAGCAGGGTGGCGGTTTCACTGTATGCGCGTTCGTGTGCTTCAATGGCCTGGGCTTTGCCGAAATGGTCAAACCAAACCAATACGCCGTAACTGTCGGGCAGGGCATAGAGCTGTTGGGCAAGAGAATCGGGCAACCAAGTGGGCAACATTTTCGGATTCATCAATACACGGACGTGTTCATCCCATTGTTGGTGATTTTTTTCTGCCAGACTTAATTCGAGATAATCACACAATGCGGCAACATCGGTCATGGCGCGGTGGCGGTTGGCCGTCTGAATGCCGGTGCGTTCGATAATGCTGTCGAGGCTGTGTTTGTAAAACTCAGGATACAGGCGGCGAGACAGTTGAACCGTACAGAGAGAGGGTGCGGCAAAGTCAGTATGGATACGGGCAAACTCGTGACGCAGGAAGGTATAGTCAAAGCGGCTGTTGTGCGCAACAACTACAGCCCCTTGCAATAGCGGCAACAAATCGGCTGCAATATCGGCAAAGACAGGCGCGTTTTTCACCGTTTCATCATGAATTCCGGTCAATCTGGCAACAAATTCGGGAATGCTGCGGCAAGGATTGACCAATTGCTCGTAATGTGTGGCGCGTCCTTGCTCAAAACGAACAAGGGCGACTTCCGTTATCCTGTCTTGATAGAAATTTCCACCGGTCGTCTCCAAATCCACCACGACCACAGGCCGTCCCAAACGGGAAAATGCTTCGGATAAGAGCGGCCAGCGTGCGAAATCTGACATTTTATTCTCTGTAAATTCAATAGCAAATGCGCATTTTACACGCTGTCTGTAAGTTTTCCAAATAAAACGCTTGACAGTAAATAGCCTTCTCTTTATAATTCAAATCTTTCTTGATGCACCCGTAGCTCAGTTGGATAGAGTATCTGGCTACGAACCAGAGGGTCGGGCGTTCGAATCGCTCCGGGTGCGCCACAGAAAATCTCCGCGCCCATCGTCTAGCGGTTAGGACATCGCCCTTTCACGGCGGTAACCGGGGTTCGATTCCCCGTGGGCGTGCCAGTTTATAAAAAAGCGCAATCTGTTTCGGGTTGCGCTTTTTTGCGTCTGTCGGTTTTGAAATGATTTGACGGTTTTAAAATGATTTGAACCTCTCTTTTTATCTGCTAACGCTGGTTGGCATTTGTCATAATATACTAAAAACATTTATTATTATATATCTAATAATCATAATTTGAGGGAAGACGTTCATGGCGTGGCGGTTTGTGTTGCCTGCTTGGGTGGTTGGGGTAGTGCTTTCGTTTGCATTGCCGTTTGTGCCACCATGGTGGGTTTGGTTGTCTGTAATGATGGGCATGTTTGTGTTGTGTCGAAGATTCGCTGTGGCTTGGTTGGCTCTGGCCGTCTGCATGGGCATGGCGTTTGGTGTGTGGCGGACCGGGCTGGTTTTGGCCGGTCACTGGCCTGTAGGGGAGGTGGCGGCTAAAGTTTTGACGGTTGAAGTGGCGGATATGCCGCGTGATGATGGTCGGCGCGTGCAGTTTGCGGCAAGGGCTTGGGATGAGCGTGGGCAGGCTTTTAATTTGATGTTGTCGGATTATCAGCGGCGCGATTGGGCGGTGGGCAGTCGGTGGTCTGTATCGGCGCGGATCAAGCCGGTGATTGGTGAAGTGAATGTGCGCGGTTTGAACCGTGAAACATGGGCTTTGGCCAATGGTATTGACGGCATGGGTACTTTGGGGCGCGACAGGAAGCTCGTGCGGCAAGGCGGCGGTTTCGGTTTGGCTAATATGCGTGATGCGGTAAGCCGAAGTTGGCAGGGAACGGCGGACAAATATCCTGAGTTTTCAGACGGCATAGGGCTGATGCGTGCTTTGAGTATTGGCGAGCAATCGGCGTTGCGGCCGCCTTTGTGGCAGGCATTCCGGCCTTTGGGGCTGACACACTTGGTCAGTATTTCGGGCTTGCATGTAACGATGGTGGCGGTATTGTTTGCCTGGCTGATTAAGCGAATTTTTCGTTATTCGCCGTGGATTCCGGCGCAACCGCGTGTGTGGATATTGGCCGGCGGTGTTGCCGGGGCTTTGTTTTATGCGCTTTTAGCCGGTTTTTCCGTACCGACGCAACGCAGTGTGTTGATGTTGGCTGCGTTTGCGTGGGCATGGTGGCGCGGCAGTAGCGGCTCGGGTTGGGCGGCATGGTGGCAGGCTTTGGCCGTTGTTTTGTTGTTGGACCCGTTGGCCGTATTGGGTGTGGGAACGTGGTTATCTTTCGGTTTGGTTGCTGCTTTGATTTGGGCGTCGTCAGGCCGTCTGAAAGAATCGGGCTGGCGTTTGGCTGTACGGGGGCAATGGGCGGCGACGGTATTGTCGGTGGTATTGCTGGGCTATTTGTTTGCTTCGTTACCTTTGCTCAGTCCCTTGGTTAATGCGCTGGCTATTCCTTGGTTTTCTTGGGTGTTGACGCCGTTGGCTTTACTGGGTTCGGTTTTCCCGTTTGAGCTTGTCCAGTTGGTAGCGGCATTTTTGGCGGAATACACTTTACGCGGTTTGGTATGGCTGGCTACGGTATCACCTGAATTTGCCGTCGCAGCGGCGCCCGTGCCTTTACTGGTGTTGGCGATGATGGCGGCTTTGCTGTTATTGTTGCCACGAGGACTAGGCTTGAAACCTTGGGCATGTTTGGTTTTATTGGGTTTTGTGTTTTACCGTCCTGCCAAGCTGGAGGAGGGGGTGGCAAGAGTTACGGTGATGGATGCAGGACAAGGTTTGTCGGTGTTGATACAAACGCGTAACCGCAATCTTTTGTTTGATACGGGAACGGAGCAAGTGGCGCAAACAGGTATTGTGCCGAGTTTGAATGCGATGGGCGTGCGCCGTTTGGACAGCCTGATTTTGTCGCACCATGATATTGACCATGACGGCGGTTTTCAAAGTGTCGCAGCTGTCGGTACCGATAAATTGCTTGCCGGACAACCTGAGTTTTATCCGAATGCAGAGTTTTGCCAAGAAGACAAATGGCAATGGGACGGCGTAGATTTCGAGTTGCTCCGGCCGTCTGAAAATACGGGCAAGGAAGATAACGACCAGAGCTGCGTATTGCGTGTCGTGGCAAACGGCAAAGCCTTGTTGATAACCGGCGATTTAGGCGTGAAGGGTGAGGCCGGTTTGATTGAGAAATACGGCAATGCGCTGTATAGCCAAGTGTTGGTATTGGGACATCACGGCAGCAGCACGGCTTCATCAGGCAGCTTTCTGCATACGGTTTCGCCGCAATATGCCGTAGCATCCAGCGGCTATGCCAATGCCTACAAACATCCGACCGTTGCCGTACAAAATCGTGTCCGTGCGCACGGCATTACTTTGTTGAGAACGGATTTGTCAGGCGCATTGGTGTTTGTTTTAGGGCAAGACGATGTGTTCCGAGGCCGTCTGAAAAAGGACAAGTTTTATTGGCAGAAGAAACCGTTTGAGTAAAAAGGCTAAAAGGCCGTCTGAAAGACTTTTTCAGACGGCCTTGATATTTTTTTATTATTGACGGGCATTATCCAAATTTTGTGTGAATCTAATTGTGGATAGTTTTGTTTGATATTTGATAATAAAGAATAAATTAATTGTGATGAAAAAATAGGCAGTATAAGAACGGAGTAATAATCACGAAGTCATTTTATAACTGTTGTTGATTTGATAAGCATTTTGAATCTGTTTGGCTGAATAAATTCACTTGTTTTTAGCTTGCTTATATAATCTAAACGCATTATTGCACATTCAAATTAAATTTAACAAAGGGATAAAGAAATGACTGAAACTCAAAACCAACCTAATAACGAAGAGTCCGTAGTGATTATCGGCACGCGTCGTGATGATGTGCTGTATGGCAGCTTGGGACACAATATTTTTTACGGCGGTTTAGGAAACGATACCTTTATTGTGAACAACCGGAATGACCAAATCGTTGAAAGGTACGGCGAGGGTACGGATACGGTTTATACCCATACGACTTATACGTTGCCAAATTATGTTGAAAACCTGACGATGACCGGCCACGATAATATTTTTGGTTTCGGCAACAATTCCGACAACGTCCTTATCGGGAACAGCGGCAACAACCGTTTGAGCGCCGGACGTGGCAAGGATGTGCTTTACGGCGGGGCGGGTAATGATTTGCTGCTGGCAGGCGATGATGACGACAAACTTTATGGTGGCGACGGCAACGATATTTTGCGTGGCGATCATGGTAACGATTATTTGGAAGGAAACGAAGGCGACGATGTTTTAGACGGCGGAATCGGTGCAGACGTAATGCGCGGCGGCAATGGTAACGACACGTATTATGTGGACAGTCCAAACGATGTCGTTATCGAAGAAGCCAATGGCGGCATTGATACGGTCTACACAGGTATGACTTATCGTTTGCCGACTCATGTTGAAAACCTGACCTTGACCGGCAGCGGCAATTATTTCGGCTTCGGCAACCATTCCGACAACGTCCTAATCGGCAACATTGGCAACAACCGTTTGATCGGAGGCCGCGGCAATGATGTGCTTCGCGGAGAGGCAGGCTATGACTTGCTGTTGGCGGGCGATGGCGACGACAAACTTTACGGCGGTACCGGCAACGATATTTTGCGCGGCGATGCCGGTAATGATTATTTAGATGGCGGCGAAGGAAATGACACGTTTGAAGGTGGTAGCGGAGATGATACTTATGTGTTCCGCCGCGGCAGCGGCCATGATGTCATTTCAGATAATTTGGGCCATAACAGCATTCATTTTGAAGGTTTGAGTGCGAAGGATATTAGTCTTACTACTCGTCCAAGCGCCAGTAATCCTGCCCTTAAAGATTGGGTATTTACGATTCGTGAAACAGGCGAAACGCTGACTCTTAAAGAGCAACACAAGACCTATTCATCTGTATCCAAGTATAAATTCGCGGATAAGGAAATGGATGTTGCTGAAATCTTCAAATATCCCGAGCACGATGCCGGCGAAGACAGCGTAACCATGCGTGTGCTTTACAAAGATGGTCATGCCGTCACACATGCCGCCGAACAAGGGCAGTACCTTCAGACGGCCTCTTTGCAGTATTGGGAAAATATTGCCACTCAAAAAAGAGCCAATGATATTGTCCGACCCAGTTATAAACAGGCTCAGCATTCTATTTTTACCAAAGACAGTGATGGCGACGGTTTGGTTGATGCCATTGACCGCAATCCGCAGGAGTGGAATGTTTCCGAGCGCGATTTGCGGATGTTCTCGTCGTTGGTTTATGAATCTTCATATGATCTGCATGCTTTATTTACAGGTAATTATTGGTGGAATACGAGATATGCTTCTATTGTCAAAGATATTAACAGTAAATATTTTATCAATCAGGCTAATATCTCTGAACTGACTGGGGAATGGAAATTGCTTAGGGCTGATAGTTTGGGAAGCGGTTTGGATTATGCGATTTTCGGCAATTCGAACAAAAAGGGCGGTTGGGAAAATGTTGTGGTAGCGTTTAGAGGTACGCAGGCGACCAGCATTGAAGATGTTTTGGCTGATTTGAAAATTGCGGACGGTAAGTTGCCGGAGCAAACCAAATATTTGGATGATATTGCCCGTTATGTTAATACGCTTCATGCCAAAAATGTGTATTCGACCGGACATTCGTTGGGAGGCTATCTTGCAGAATACTTCGCCGCACATACCATGCAACAGCGTTATGACTGGGCAAGTAATTTTAAACGCAGCAGCCTGTTTAATCCGGCTGTTTTGAATGTGGACAGCGATTCGCCCGAAGCTTTAAAACAAGCACGGGATATGGCCGATAAAATGGCGGAAACACGTATCATAGACAACTCGGATACCACACAGGCACGCCATCTGTATGAAACCAATTCCTATGTAATCAAAGGCGAATGGGTTGGAGATGGTTTTTCTGGTAAAACAGGTGCGGGTATTGGTGCAGTAGTCGGTGGGATATTGGGTGCAGTGACCGGAGGACTGGGCTTTGCGGCTGGAGCTGCTCTAGGTTTAGCTGCAGGTGCTGCTGCGTCCCAAGTTCATAAAGGATTGGGCAGATATCCGAATGCCAAGGTTTTGGATTTCAAAAGCGGCGATGTATGGGGCAAACACAATATGACCAGCTTTTATGAGTCTGATACCGAACTTGAACAATACTTCTCCCAAGGTAAACGTATCGACAAGCATTACAAAAATCCTTATTTGAGGGATTCTGACCAAGACGGTTTTTCAGACGGCATTGAAAACAAATGGGGTAGCAGCAGTAATGATGCCCAAGAAACGCCATACGCAACTGGTACATCTACTATTTATAACGATGACCGGCCCATGCTTGCCGTGGTTCAGACAGAGGATGCAGCCGGTAACGTTCTGTCACTCAAAGGCGTGGAAATGACGGCGCACCAGCAGGGCGATAAGATGGCGTATGCGGCAAACGGTAAGGAAATCGACTTAGGCAAAAACGGCTTTGATTGGTCTGTCAGCATCAGTGGAGACAACAAAGGCGTAGCGGCCTTGCATGGTAGTGCGGCTGACGATGTATTGAAAGGCAGTGATGGCAATGATTATCTGGCAGGAGGTCTGGGTGGCGATACCATTGTTACCGGCGAGGGTAGAGATACGGTGGCATTTACTGCGTGGGATGTCCGCGAGGGCAAACTGGATCATTTGCTGGATTTCAATCCGGTCAAAGACAAGTTGGATTTGAGCGCCATGCGCCCGTTGCTCAATGAGAAAGAAAGCCAGGTTAGCTGGGCGGATTTGTTTGTCCGCGATGTGGATACATTCAGCCCCGACCGCTCGTATCTTGTGTTCAACAGCGCCCAAAAAACCTTGGCGTATCGGGGTGCAGGAGCTGAAAGTAGCACAGAGTTTGCACGTTTCTACAACGAAGACGCTGCGCAGCTGACGGCCGCCAATATTATCGGCTGATGGTTGTTTTGAAGTTTAAGGCCGTCTGAACTTGATATTTCATGTTCAGACGGCCTTAAACTTTGTGTTTGTTAACTATATAATATCTGACTCATCTGTTTAAAAAGGCCATCGCCATGAACACCATACGCACCAAAATTTGCGGTATTACCCGACCTGAAGACGCGCTGGCTGCGGCCGAATTGGGTGCGGATGCCATCGGGCTGGTGTTTTACGCCAAGAGTAAACGGGCTGTGAGTATTGAGCAGGCGCAGGAGGTTGTGAGAAATTTGCCGCCGTTTGTATCGGTGGTGGCCTTGTTTGTGAATGAAAACGAGCAAACCATCCGTGAGATTTTGCGTCAGGTGCCGATAGATGTGATTCAGTTTCACGGCGATGAGGACGATGATTTTTGCCGTCGGTTTGACCGCCCGTATTTGAAGGCCGTGCGCGTACAGTCCGCTGCCGATATTCAGACGGCCTGTGCCAAATTTCCGAATGCCCGCGCTTTGCTGTTTGATGCCTATCATCCGACCGAATACGGCGGTACGGGACAAAGTTTCGATTGGACCATGTTGCACGGCAATATCGGCAAACCGTGGATACTTGCCGGTGGATTGACGGCGGAAAACGTTGCCGAAGCGGTAAAAATCAGTGGCGCGGCGGCGGTGGATGTGTCTGGCGGCGTGGAAATCTCCGGCGGGATTAAGAGCAGGGAGAAAATGGCGGCGTTTATTCAGGCAGTAAAGGCCGTCTGAAATTTTGTTTGAATGAAAAACAACCGGAATACAGATATGCAAGAGCCAATCGTTGAATCCCACCCCTTCGCAGCCTTGTTGCCGCCGCAGGCAACGGTCATGATGATGGGGACGTTTCCGCCTAAAGAAGAAAAACACGCGATGCAGTTTCATTATCCGAATTTCCAAAACGATATGTGGCGCGTGTATGGGCTGGTGTTTTTCGGCGATGCGGCGCATTTTCAAAAGCAGGGCGAAAAGGCGTTTGATGCCGATAAAATTAAAGCGTTTTTGAGTGAGAAGGGGATTGCATCCTGTCCGACCGTGTTGAAGGCCATACGCGAACATGGCAATGCTTCGGATAAGTTTTTAAAAGTGATAGAAACCGTCGATTTGGCGGCAGTATTGGCGCAAATGCCTGAGTGCCGCCATCTTTGTACCACCGGCGGTAAGGCAACCGAAGTTTTGTTGGAGATTCAAGGCAGCGGTATGAAAATGCCGAAGACAGGCGAAACAGTGCCGTTTCACTATGTTGGACGTGAGTTGACCCTGACGCGTCTGCCTTCGACTTCGCGTGCCTATCCTTTGAGTTTGGCGAAAAAAGCGGCGGCGTATCGGGCTTTTTTTGAAATGGCTGGATTGACTGTTTTTTAGGAGTAGGGTGATGGACCGTTATGAAATTTCTTTAATGACGTTTATGGCTTTGTGGTGGCTTTTTAATGTCGTCTCAGTGTGGCTGAAGGCCAAACAATGGCATATCAAGGTATTGCTGGGCGGAACGCTTTTGTATGTGATACAAATATCTGCAGTCATTATGTCTGTTAACGGCCTTAATTGGATATTTTTGAATGTAAGCACTATAAAAAATACCAATGAGTTGATTATTGCTTTGCTTGTGCTTAACTTTTTGGGTTGTTGGTTGCTGGCACTGTGGCTGGGGATGTTGGCATTAAAACTATGCCTGAGAAACAAAAACGAAGAAAAATATATCGCGCCGCCGTTGGGTACGGCATTGATTGCAACATCGAGCTGTACGCTGTTGTTCCTATTTTGTCTGCTGATATTATTATTCAATTAGTTGCCGACAAGATGAATGGAAAACGGCTATAATTGCTGACAATTTTACTTTCAGACGGCCTTGTACTGAATCAGGCCGTCTGAAACCATAAAACGAACAAGGAAAAATCCCATGAAAAATTATCACGCTCCCGACGAGAACGGCTTTTTCGGCGAACACGGCGGCCTGTACGTTTCCGAAACCCTGATTCCTGCTTTGCAAGAATTGGCAGAAGCCTATAAAGCAGCGAAAGAAGATCCTTCATTTTGGGAAGAGTTCCGCCATGATTTGAAACACTATGTCGGCCGTCCCAGCCCTGTTTACCATGCCGCGCGATTGTCCGAGCATTTGGGTGGCGCACAAATCTGGCTGAAGCGTGAAGATTTGAACCACACTGGTGCGCACAAAGTCAACAACACCATCGGTCAGGCATTGTTGGCACGCCGCATGGGTAAAAAACGTGTCATCGCCGAAACCGGCGCGGGTCAGCACGGCGTGGCTTCTGCTACCGTTGCCGCACGCTTCGGCATGACTTGCGACGTGTACATGGGTGCAGACGATATCCAACGTCAAATGCCCAACGTGTTCCGTATGAAATTATTGGGTGCGAACGTGGTCAGCGTGGACAGCGGCAGCCGCACTTTGAAAGACGCGATGAACGAAGCCATGCGCGAATGGGTTGCCCGCGTGGACGATACGTTCTACATCATCGGTACTGCCGCAGGCCCTGCGCCGTATCCGGAAATGGTACGCGATTTCCAATGCGTGATCGGCAATGAAGCCAAAGAACAAATGTTGGAAGCCATCGGCCGCCAACCTGATGTTGCCGTTGCCTGCGTGGGCGGCGGCTCGAACGCCATCGGTTTGTTCCATCCCTATATCGAAGAAGAAAACGTGCGTTTGGTCGGCGTAGAAGCCGGCGGTTTGGGTGTGGATACGCCTGACCACGCCGCACCGATTACCAGCAAAGCCCCTATCGGCGTATTGCACGGTTTCCGCAGCTATTTAATGCAGGACGAAAACGGTCAAGTCTTGGGTACGCACTCTGTTTCCGCAGGCTTGGACTACCCAGGCATCGGCCCGGAACACAGCCATTTGAACGACATCAACCGCGTGGAATACACTGTTGCGAAAGACGACGAAGCACTCGAAGCCTTTGACTTGCTTTGCCGTTTCGAGGGCATTATTCCTGCGCTGGAATCCAGCCATGCCGTTGCTTGGGCGGTGAAAAACGCGCCGAAAATGAGCAAAGACCAAGTGATTTTGGTCAACCTCTCCGGCCGTGGCGATAAAGACATTAATACCGTGGCGAAACTCAAAGGCATTGAGTTGTAAGCCTTATTGATTGAGCAGTAAAGGCCGTCTGAAAAAGCTGGATTTCAGTCTTTCAGACGGCCTTTGTTTCCGTAATGATCAGCGTAGTATTTTATCCGCACAAACTCTATCAAGTATCGGCGGCTAAGGAAATTTATCCTTCCAAACTGAGCTTGTACGCTTTCTAAACCGATTATTCAAGTTATCCATCACCATGAAACATTTAGTAATCCATCTAAAACTATTGGGCATGGCGGCGTTTTGGGGCGCATCTTGGCCGATGGGGCGGATGCTGGGACAAGCGCTGCCGCCTTTAACGGGCGGTATGCTGCGCTTTTTGACAGCGGCAATTTTGCTTTTGGGCTGGCTGTTTGCACGGTATCGATTGCGTACTTTGGCGGTTTTGTCACGCAAACAATGGCTTGGATTGGCACTGGCGGCGGCATTCGGCGTATTTGGTTTTACTGTGTTGTCTATGCTAGGTTTGCAGCGGCTTCCTGCTTCAAGGGCGACGGTGTTGGTCACGTTCAATCCTGTGTTAACGATGTTTTTTGCGGCTTTGCTATTTGGCGAGAAACTCAACGGCAAGATTGTGTCGGGTATGCTGTTGGCAGTGGCAGGCTCGATATGGGCGGTCACGCATGGCGAGATTGCGGCATTTTTGTCGGGCGGCGGCATAGGGTGGGGCGAAGTGCTGGTGTTTTGCAGCCTTTGCTGCTTGGTCACTTATACGATGATAGGCAGGGCGGTGTTGCAGGGAATTGACGCGCTGACGGTAACTGTGGCCACCGCTTGGCTGGGTGCAATGATGTTGTTGCCGCCTGCGCTAATTTCAGACGGCCTGCCGTTTGGTATGCTTGCCGAAATGGATGGCAGGGGCTGGTTTGCTTTGATTGGCCTGTCTGTCGGCGCAACGATCTTGAGCTATGCGTGGTATTTTGAAGGCGTGAAGACTTTGGGCGCCGGCAGCGCGGCAGCGTACATCACTTTGGTGCCGGTATTCGGCATTTTGTGTTCCGCTTGGTTTTTGGGAGAGGCATTGCATGTTTCCTTGGTTGCCGGCTGTTTGGCGGCGGTGGGCGGATTGGCGTTGATGCAGTACGGAAGACGTGCCGTCTGAAATAGAAAATATGTTATATAATAATGAAACTGATCAAACCATTGTTTTCAACATGTCCGAACCGTCCTCCCTGCTCGATTTCGACCGCGCCCATCTGCTCCATCCCTATACGTCCATGACCGACCCGTTGCCTGTTTATCCGGTGCGCCGTGCGGAGGGCGTGCATATCGAATTGGCGGACGGTACGCGGCTGATTGACGGGATGTCGTCTTGGTGGTGTGCGATACACGGCTACAATCATCCTGTTTTGAATCAGGCGGTTGAGGCGCAGATTAAGCAAATGTCGCATGTGATGTTCGGAGGTTTGACGCACGAGCCTGCGGTGGAACTGGGCAAATTATTGGTCGGGATTTTGCCGCAGGGGCTGGACCGTATTTTTTATGCGGATTCAGGTTCGGT
Organism: Neisseria sp. HMSC061B04; assembly: GCF_001836705.1. Taxonomy (NCBI): domain Bacteria; kingdom Pseudomonadati; phylum Pseudomonadota; class Betaproteobacteria; order Neisseriales; family Neisseriaceae; genus Neisseria; species Neisseria sp. HMSC061B04. The sequence goes on along the minus strand of NZ_KV830180.1, from coordinate 186,695 downwards.
TTCGGTGGAAGTCGCGCTGAAGATGGCGGTGCAATACCAGCAGGCGCGGGGTTTGACCGCGAAGCAGAATATTGCGACGGTGCGGCGCGGGTATCACGGCGATACTTGGAACGCGATGTCCGTTTGCGATCCGGAAACGGGGATGCACCATATTTTCGGCAGCGCTCTGCCGCAGCGTTATTTTGTCGATAATCCAAAAAGCCGTTTTGACGATGAATGGGATGAGGCGGATTTGCAACCTGTCCGCGCCTTGTTTGAAGCGCATCATGCGGATATTGCCGCCTTTATTTTAGAGCCGGTCGTGCAGGGCGCGGGCGGCATGTATTTTTATCATCCGCAGTATCTTCGCGGTTTGCGCGATTTGTGCGACGAATTTGATATCGTGTTGATTTTTGACGAAATTGCCGCCGGATTCGGGCGCACGGGCAAGATGTTTGCCTGCGAACATGCGGAGGTCGTGCCGGATATTATGTGTATCGGCAAGGGCTTGAGCGGCGGCTATATGACGCTGGCGGCGGCAATCACTTCGCAAAAAGTCACCGAAACGATTTCGCGTGGCGAAGCGGGCGTGTTCATGCACGGGCCGACGTTTATGGCGAATCCGCTGGCGTGTGCCGTTGCCTGCGCTTCGGTCAAACTGCTTTTGTCCCAAGATTGGCAGGCAAATATCCGCCGCATCGAAAGCATTTTAAAAGGCCGTCTGAAAGCTGCATGGGACATTCGCGGCGTGAAAGACGTGCGCGTTTTGGGTGCCATCGGCGTGATTGAGCTGGAAAAAGGCGTGGATATGGCGCGTTTTCAAGCGGACTGCGTGGTGCAGGGCATTTGGGTGCGCCCATTCGGCAGGCTGGTGTACCTCATGCCGCCTTACATTATTTCAGACGGCCTCTTGACCGAACTCGCCGACAAAACCGTACAAATTTTGAAGGAACACAGCAAATGAAAGGCGTTTACTTCGTCAGCGGCATAGACACGGACATCGGCAAAACCGTCGCCACCGGCATGTTGGCAAAACAATTGTTGCAGCAGGGCAAAAGCGTGATTACGCAAAAACCCGTGCAAACCGGTTGCCAAAACATCGCCGACGACATCGCCGTCCACCGCAACATCATGGGCATACCCATGCAGGAAGCCGACAAACAGCGGCTGACCATGCCCGAAATCTTCAGCTATCCCGCCTCGCCACACCTCGCCGCCCGTCTGGACGGCAGGGCTTTGGACTTGGACAAAATCCACACTGCCACGCAGCAGCTGGCGGCACAATACGAAATCGTATTGGTCGAAGGCGCGGGCGGATTGATGGTTCCTCTGACGGAAAACCTGTTAACCATTGATTATATTCAGCAACAGGCTTATCCCGTCATTCTCGTTACCAGCGGGCGGCTCGGCAGCATCAACCATACCCTGCTCAGCTTCTCCGCGCTCAAACAATACGGCATCCGGTTACACAGCCTGATTTTCAACCATATTCACGACAGCAAAGATGAAACCGTTGCCGGCGACACCTTGGAATATCTCAAAGGCCGTCTGAAAGATGAGTTTCCCGAAGCCCAATGGCAGGAGTTAGCAAAAACAGAGGTGGTCAATGGCGTTTGATATACCGCGTGGCACGCTTTGCTCATATGCCGAAGCTTCAAGTCTTCTGCCGTCTAAAGCCGAACATTTGTTGACCGTTTCTTCGCTAACCGCTGCGTTGCGCGCTTCAGGTAAGGATTTTTCGGTCGAGCTGGTGTATTTGGGTTTGACGAAGGGAGCGGAAAACGGAGACGAAATCTTTGTGCGCGATGTTTTGCTCAAACTGGACGGCGAAACAGTGATACAAGCCAGAAGCGCGTGCCGGCCGGATAGCCGTCTATGGACAGAATTATTGGATTGCGGAACGCAGCCTTTGGGAGAGCGTCTGTTTGACGGTACATTGCCGTTGAAACGTTCGGATTTTGAGTTTCTTCGTTTTGAAGATGCCGAGCATCCGTCTTTCAGACGGCCTGTTACCGCGCGCCGTTCGTATTTCGATTGGAACGGCGAAATATTGGAATTAACAGAATATTTCTTATTGAAATTAATGGATTTATACCGATAAGGCCGTCTGAAAAGAAAACCGATTGCCGATATTTGTCATAATTCTGTTATAATACAATAAATTAAATCGTTAAGATTCGTTTGATTTCAGACGGCAATAAATTATAATAAGAGCTAAGGCTCTAAAAATGCCTTTCATTCAGCATCAATACATATACAACGACACATTACACCAATGAACATACGGCGCTTTTTCCTACAATTTTTACCGCGTTACGCTGTCGGACGGATGGTGATATACGCCAAACTGATGCGCATCGACAAACCCATCGGTACCCTGCTTTTGCTGTGGCCGACTTATTGGGCATTGTGGATTGCGTCTAAAGGCGTTCCCGACGTGGATATTTTTATTGCCTTTACTGCAGGCACGTTTTTAATGCGCAGCGCAGGTTGCGTCGTAAACGACTTTGCCGACCGCAATTTTGACGGCGCAGTAGAGCGCACCAAAAACCGCCCGTTTGCCAAAGGTTTGGTTTCCAAAACCGAAGCGCTGCTTTTGACCGTCATGCTGTGTCTGATGGCGGCCTTGTGTCTTGTGCCGCTCAACCGATTTACTTGGCTGATGAGTCTTCCGGCCTTGTTTCTGGCCGTCACATATCCCTTTACCAAACGCTTTTTCCCGTTGCCGCAGTTTTATTTGGGACTGGCATTTTCGTTCGGCATTCCCATGGCCTTTGCCGCCGTGCAAGGCCGAGTGCCTCCCGAAGCGTGGCTGATGTTTACCGCTAATGCCTTATGGACGCTGGCTTACGACACGATTTATGCCATGGCGGACAAAGAAGACGATTTGAAAATTGGCATTAAAACTTCGGCAATCACATTTGGCCATCACGACATTAGCGCAACCATGCTTTGCCATTTTTGGTTTACGGTATTGATGGCGGTGCTGGGTATCAAAATCGGCGCAACTTGGCCGTATTGGCTGGTATTGCCGGTAACCGTTTATTGGCAGTATCAGCAATATACTGCCATCCGTACGCGCGACCGCCAGTTGTGCTTCCAAACATTTTTGGCCAACAACCGCATCGGCTTGGCGTGGTTTTGCGGATTGGTCTGCCATTATTTTTGGTTGTTTTTGGTGCCCAAACTGTTTTAAAAAACGAGGTTGGGGCCGTCTGAAAAGAAAGGGAAAAGGAGTATGCCGGACATACTCCTTTTTATTTAAACTGTGATTTAGCCAATGATGGAATTTTTACTTTAAATCAATCATAATCAAATGGTTGGATGATTTTCGGCTCGTTAAAAAATATCAAAAACAACATGGAAAATGTTAGCGGGACGAGTGTAAATTACGCCTTCAGGATTGAGATTTGCACCGACAATCGGTACAATCCCATTGTTTTGCGACATTTAAAAGAGATACATATGAGCCTGATCGGCGAAATTTTACCTTTGTCCCATATCGTTTTGGATTTGGAAGTCAGCAGCAAAAAGCGTCTGTTTGAAGAGGCCGCACAGCTGCTGGAGAATGAAGCAGAATTACCGAATGCCAACGTGTTCGACTGCCTGTTTGCCCGTGAAAAACTCGGTTCGACCGGTTTGGGGCAGGGGGTGGCGATTCCCCACGGCCGTCACGCATGCGTGAAAAAAGCCACCGGTGCGTTTATCCGTACCAAAGAGCCGGTCGCCTTTGATGCGCCCGACGGCAAACCCGTTTCCCTGATTTTTATCCTGCTTGTGCCTGAAAACGCTACCGGCGAACATTTGGAAGTCTTGTCCAAACTGGCCGGCAGATTCTCTCAAAAAGCCGTCCGTGAAGCATTGATGGCCGCGACTTCTGCCGAAGAAGTACGCACACTCCTGACCGAAGAGTAATTCATGCCCAGCATATCCGTCCGCCGCCTGTTTTCCGACAATCAGCACAAACTCGAACTTGCTTGGGCTGCCGGCAATTCCGGCGCGGACAACCGTATCGGTGTCGAAGCCGATAAACCCGTCTTGGCCTTGGTCGGCCACTTAAACTTTATCCATCCCAACCAAATTCAAGTTGTCGGCGTAGCCGAAGCCGAATATTTACGCCGTCTGGAATCGGGCGAACTCAACTATGATTTCGGCGAGCTTTTCGACATCCCCATGTCTTTGGTCATCGTCGCCAACGGTTTGCCGGTTTCGCCCAAATTACGCGATTATTGCCATACCAACAGTATCCCCCTGCTGACATCCAAACAGGAAAGCCCGCACCTGATGGACGTTTTGCGGATTTATCTGCAACGCACATTGGCGACTTCCACCATTAAGCACGGCGTATTTTTGGATGTATTTGAAGTGGGCGTACTCATTACCGGGCAGTCCGGCTTGGGTAAGAGTGAATTGGCATTGGAACTGATTTCGCGCGGCCACAGCCTGATTGCCGATGATGCGGTCGAACTCTTCCGCACCGGCCCGGAAATGCTGGAAGGCCGTTGCCCGCCTATGCTGCGTGATTTCCTCGAAGTGCGCGGTTTGGGCATACTCAATATCCGCCATATTTTTGGCGAAACCTCCATCCGTCCGAAAAAAATCCTCCAGCTGATTATTAATTTGGTTCCGGCCGACGACGGATACATGAAACAACTCGATCGATTGAGCATCCGTACCGAAACAGAATCTATCCTCAACGTCAGCGTCCGTTCCGTTACCCTGCCTGTTGCAATCGGTCGAAACTTAGCAGTATTGGTTGAAGCTGCGGTGCGCAATTACATCCTTCAATTGCGCGGCAAAGACAGCACCAAAGAATTCCTCGAACGCCATCAAACACAACTCAAAGAAAACGAACAAAACCATGAAAATCGTCCTGATTAGCGGCTTATCCGGCTCAGGAAAATCCGTAGCCCTCAAACAGCTCGAAGATTTGGGCTATTACTGTGTCGATAACCTTCCTTTGGAAATGCTTCCGTCGTTGGTTTCACTCCACATCGAACGTGCCGATGAAACCAAACTCGGTGTCAGCGTTGACATCCGTTCCGGTATCAATATTCAGGAGGCGCAAGAGCAAATCCAATATTTGCGTCATGAAGGGCATCAAGTCGAAGTCCTCTTTATTGAAGCAGAAGAGGGCGTGTTGGTACGCCGCTTCTCGGAAACCCGCCGCGGCCATCCTTTGTCCGGCCATAATCTGACCTTGTTGGAAAGCCTGCAAAAAGAACGCGAATGGCTCTTTCCGCTCAAAGACATTGCATATTGCATCGATACGTCCAAAATGAACGCGCAGCAGCTGCGTTATGCCGTTCAACAATGGCTCAACATTGAACGCATCGGTTTGCTGGTTATTCTTGAATCTTTTGGTTTCAAATACGGCGTTCCCAATAATGCCGACTTTATGTTTGACATGCGCAGCCTGCCCAATCCGTATTACGATCCTGAATTGCGCCCCTTTACCGGTATGGATAAACCCATTCAAGATTATTTGGACCAGCAGCCTTTGGTTCAAGAAATGGTTGATGATATTGAGCATTTTTTAAACCGCTGGCTGCCGCGCCTGCAGCAAGAGAGCCGCAGTTATGTGACGATTGCCATTGGTTGTACCGGCGGTCAGCACCGCTCCGTTTATGTTGTAGAAAAACTGGCCGAGCGCCTCAAAGGCCGTTATGAACTCCTTGTCCGCCACCGTCAGGCACAAAGCTTGGCAGGACGCTAACTTGCCGTTTCAGACGGCCTCAAAGGAAGAAACCATGAAAAAAATCAGTCTGACCGCATTATCCCTGCTTATCTTGACCGCTTGTGCAACAGAGCCTGTTACTGCTTACCGTTGGCACCGTACCGGCGCGAGCGAAGCTGAAGTTTCCCGCCAAATCAATACCTGCAAATCGCAAGTCCAAAATGGAAATACATCCAAAACGTTTGAGCAATGTATGGATGAAGCAGGTTATTACAGCTACGAGCATGGCAATCTCTAAATCCTGATTGACCGATTATCCCAATATCGAGGCCGTCTGAAAAACAATGATTGTTCAGACGGCCTCAGATACGAATAGAAAGAATAAAAAGACATGGCTATCCAATGGTTTCCCGGCCACATGAACAAGGCAAAAAAAGCCATTGCCGAACGTATTAAAAGCGTTGATATGGTGATTGAGATGTTGGACGCGCGTATGCCTGCTTCCAGCGAAAACCCTTTGCTTGCCCAGTTGTCCAAAGGCAAGCCCAAACTCAAAATCTTAAACAAGCAAGACCTTGCTGATCCCGAGCGCACTAAAGTTTGGCTCGAACACTACAACAGCCGCCAAGATACCCGCGCCATTGCGCTGGATTCTTCCGAAACCGGTGCGCATGGCAAAATCACCCAAGCCTGCCGCGCCATGATTCCGCATCGTCAAGGTATCGAGAAGCCGCTGCGTGTCCTGATTTGCGGTATTCCCAACGTCGGCAAATCCACCTTGATTAACGGCATGATCGGCAAAAAATCTGCCAAAACCGGTAACGAACCCGGTATTACCAAAGCCGAACAACGCCTTTTCCTTGCCGACGATTTCTGGCTTTACGATACACCAGGGATGTTGTGGCCAAAAATTATCGTTGAAGAAGGCGGCTACAACCTTGCAGCCGGTGGTGCAGTCGGACGCAACGCGCTGGACGAAGAAGAAGTGGCGCTTGAGCTTTTGGATTACCTTCGCCGCCATTATCTGGCCCTGTTGCAAGAGCGCTATCAAGCTGACAAAGATCCAAGCAGCCATTGGGACGATACTTCTTGGTTGGAGTGGATTGCCAAAAAACGCGGTGCGGTTTTGAGCGGCGGACGGGTCAACTATCAAAAGGCCGCTGAAAATATCCTGACCGATTTCCGAGAAGGCAAAATCGGCAGAATCACGCTGGAAACGCCAAACCAATGGGAAGCTTGGCTGAAAAAAGCCAGACAGAAAGAGGCCGAAATTAAAGCTATTCGCGAAGCCAGAAAGGCGGAACGAAAAGGGCAGCAGCCTTCAGCCGATTAATACAAAAGGCCGTCTGAAATCTATTTTCAGACGGCCTTTTGTTGGGATAGACAATTAGAGGGCGGTACGGCTGAAGCTGTCCAGAGCTTTATCGGTTTGGATTTGGTTGAACTGCATGGTGGTTTTGTCGCCTTGCTTTTCGTCCAATTCGATTTTACGCACCAGCGTATCGCCGTTGATTTCGATACGGTTGAAGATTTGGCGGGTAATGGCGGTTTTCGGAGTTAAGGTCAACGTCCATTTTTTTTCGTTGCCGTTTAATTTCAAATCAAATTGTTTTTCCAAACCTTGGGTATTGCCGCCCAAAAGGTCGAGGAAAAGTTTGATTTGGCGGCTTTGGCCGTTGAGCTTGCTGGCATTTGGGTTGACCCATTGGCTGCCGTTCCATTGCATGATACCGTCTGAACGCACGCGCAGGGTGGTTTCAAATGGTTTTTGCATTTTCCAGAGCAGGCCTTTTTGTGGGACAAGGGTAAAGCTGCCGCTGGTGGTCATGGGTTTGCTGAGGGATTTGAGCTGGCGTTGTTGGACAAAATTGCCTTGCACGTTTTGCGGTTTTTGCAGGGTTTGTGCCAATTCGGCAGGGGAAAATGCCCACAAAGCCGGAGCACTGATGAGGAGAGTAAGAGAAAGAATGGTTTTTTTCATTGTGTTTCCATAAGGTTTGAGGCCGTCTGAAAGTTCAGACGGCCTTTTATTACTTTAATTATAAGGCTGACAATGCCTGATTAAAGGTTGCGCTCGGACGCATCGCTTGCGCGGCTTTTTCAGGATTGGCTGCGTAGTAGCCGCCGATGTCGACCGCTTTGCCTTGTACGGCAGAGAGTTCTTCAACGATTTTGGCTTCGTTGGCAGTCAAAGCGGCTGCCAATGGAGCAAATGCGGCTTTCAGTTCGGCATCTTTGTCTTGCGCTGCCAATTCTTGCGCCCAGTAGAGGGTAAGGTAGAAATGGCTGCCGCGGTTGTCGAGTTCGCCAGCTTTGCGTTTAGGCGATTTGTCGTTCAACAGCAGTTTTTCGGTGGCTGCATCCAAAGTGTCGGCGAGGACTTGGGCTTTGGTGTTGCTGGTTTTTTGCGCCAGATGTTCAAACGATACGGCAAGCGCGAGGAATTCGCCCAAAGAGTCCCAACGCAAGTGGTTTTCTTCGAGGAGTTGTTGAACATGTTTCGGTGCAGAACCGCCCGCGCCGGTTTCAAACATACCGCCGCCGTTCATGAGGGGAACGATGGACAGCATTTTCGCGCTGGTACCCAGTTCCAAAATCGGGAACAAGTCGGTCAGGTAGTCGCGCAGGACGTTGCCGGTTACGGAGATGGTGTCTTCGCCGTTTTTCAGACGGCCCAAGCTGAATTTAGCAGCTTCTTCAGGAGCGAGGACGCGGATGTCGAGGCCGTCGGTATTCAGTTCGGCAAGGTAGGCTTTAACCTTGGCGAGCAGGCTCTTGTCGTGCGGACGGTTTTCGTCGAGCCAGAACACGGCGGGCGTGTTGCTCAGACGGGCGCGGTTGACGGCGAGTTGTACCCAGTCTTTAACCGGAGCGTCTTTGGTTTGGCACATACGCCAGATGTCGCCGGCTTCAACGTTGTGTTGCATCAGGACATTGCCTGCTGCATCAATGACTTGAACCTGACCGTCGGCTTCGATTTCGAAAGTTTTGTTGTGTGAACCGTATTCTTCGGCTGCTTGCGCCATCAGGCCGACGTTGGGCACGGTACCCATGGTTGTCGGATCGAACGCGCCGTGTTCGCGGCAGAAGTCGATGGTTGCTTGATAAACGCCTGCGTAGCTGCTGTCGGGAATGACGGCTTTGGTGTCTTGCGCTTTGCCGTCTTTATCCCACATACGGCCGGAATTACGAATCATCGCGGGCATGGAAGCATCAACGATGACATCGCTGGGAACGTGCAGGTTGGTGATGCCTTTGTCGGAATCGACCATCGCTAAATCAGGGTTGGCGGCGTAAACGGCGGCGATTTCGGCTTCGACTGCGGCGCGGGTGTCCGCATCCAGTTTGTCCAGATTGGCAAGCAGGTTGCCGAAGCCGTTGTTGACGTTGACGCCTGCGGCAGCCAATTTGTCGCCAAATTTTTCAAATACAGGCGCAAAGAATACTTTGACGGCGTGTCCGAAGATAATCGGGTCGGATACTTTCATCATGGTGGCTTTCATGTGCAGCGAGAACAATACGCCTTTAGCTTTTGCGTCTTTCACTTGTTCAGCAAGGAAGGCGAGCAGGGCTTTTTTGCTCATTACGGTCGCGTCGATGATTTCGCCGGCTTTCAGGGCAACAGGCTCGCGCAGCTCTTTTTTGTTGCCTTGTTTGTCGGTGAATACGATGGATACGGAAGTCGCATCGGGTACGGTAACGGATTGTTCGTTATGGAAAAAGTCGCCGCTTTGCATGGTGGCAACGTGGGTTTTGGAGTCTTTCGTCCATGCGCCCATGCTGTGCGGATGTTTTTTCGCAAAGTTTTTCACTGCTTTCGGCGCGCGGCGGTCGGAGTTGCCTTCGCGCAGGACAGGGTTGACCGCGCTGCCTTTGATGCGGTCGTAGCGTTCGCGTACGGCTTTTTCTTCATCGGTTTGCGGGTCGGCGGGATAGTCGGGAACGGCAAAGCCTTTAGACTGCAATTCTTTAATTGCAGCAGTCAGTTGTGGTACGGATGCGCTGATGTTCGGCAGTTTGATCACGTTTGCATCGGGCTGTTTCACCAGTTCGCCCAGCTCGGCAAGTGCATCGGGTACGCGCTGCGCTTCGGTCAGGTATTCGGGGAACGCCGCCAAAATACGGCCGGAGAGAGAAATGTCGCTGGTTTTGACATCAATATCGGCATGGCGGGTAAACGCCTGCACGATTGGCAACAGGGATTGAGTGGCCAATGCAGGAGCTTCGTCGGTGTAGGTATAGATAATGGTGGATTTAGTCATGGGATTATTCTCTATGTAGGTTAAGTTTTTCTTTTCGGGCACATCGCGAGATGAAACGTGCTAAGCCTATTATGGCATATTTCGGCGGATTTGGTTGTTGTTTTGATGTTATTGTTTTTTAAGTTGCGACAAAGAAAAAGGCCGTCTGAAAAGACGGCCTAAATATAAGGACTTATCCGATAATCAAAACGGCATTGCTGCCGCCGAAGGCAAAAGACGAGCTGGCGGCAATGCGTTTTTCAGACGGCCAGCGGCTGTTGCCGTCGGTCAAAGCGATGTTGGGCAGCTCGGAATCGGGTACATTGTCCCATTGTTGGGGCGGCAGTTTGCCTTCCGGATTGTATTGGCGGTTGACCATCAACCAGGCAAACGCGGCTTCGATCGCACCGGCTGCGCCTAAAGTATGACCGGTGGACGGCTTGGTTGAGGTGCAAAGGGTGTGGCTGCCAAATACTTCGGCAACGGCCCGGCTTTCCATGCTGTCGTTGTGTTGCGTGCCGGTGCCGTGCAGATTGATCCAGCCGATGTCTTCCGCTTTCAAACCGGCTTTATCCAAAGCGGCCTGAAAAGATTGGGCTGCACCCAAACCGTCGGGGCGGGGCGAAGACATATGGTAGGCATCGCTGCTTGCGCCGTAGCCCAGCAACTGCATTTCGCCGTCAAAATCGGCATCGCGCGTCATCACGAAAAATGCGGCCGCTTCGCCGATATTGATGCCGTTTCGGTTGGCGGAAAAAGGCTTGGCGATGCCGTCTGAAAGCACTTCCAAAGAGGCAAAACCATTAATCGTCAGCGGAGAAAGCGTATCCGCGCCGCCGCAAATCACGGCATCACACAATCCGGCACGAAGCAATCGGGCTGCGCTGATGAGGGCGCGTGCGCCGGAAGTGCAGGCGGTGGAAACGGTATAGCGCAAGCCGTCCAAACCGTAAACTTGGGCGATAAATTCGGAGGGCGAAGCCATGGTGTGTTGCAGCTGTTTGAACGGAACATCCGTCCATGCACCGCCTTGGACAACGTGTTGGAACAAAGGGATATTTTCGTCTGCGCCACTGGTGGACGTACCGGTAACGACAGCGACCCTTTCTTTGCCGTAACGGGCAATGGCCGTCTGAATCAGTCCGTCTATTTGCGAAAGCGCGTGCAGGATAAGCTGGTTGTTGCGGCTGCGGTGTGCTTCGGGGATGCTGTCGGGCAGGGGCATCAGGGTTTCTTTGACGGCACCGAAAGCATGCGTTTTGCCTTTTACCCATTGGTCTGAAAAAGTCAGGGGCGTGTTTTCAGACGGCGTGAGTAAGGCTTCGGCATGAACTTGCAAGCCGCTGCCCAATGCGCTGGTCAGTGCCGGACGGCTGAGATAAACAGGAGTATTCATGAATTAGTCTTCTGCAATCGGGCTGACCGTCCAGAAAGTTTGGTCGGGGAAGCCGATGAGGAATTGTTCGGAATGGTGGGCGACACACCACAAATCACGCTCGCGGTAGCTGAACACCGCGCCTTTGCCGTCAGGGCAGAAGCCTTGATGGGTAGCATTTTGTTGGCGGGCTTCAGGATAAAGCGTGGCGGCGTGTTCAGCAGCCAAAAGTGGCAACAGGGCGGCAAACAGTCGGCGTGAAGTGGCATTGGGCATCACAAAGCCGTCGTTTTTCCAGCCTTTGGTGCTGACCGATTGACGAGATACCGGCGCACCCAGTGCATCGGTTTGGACAAAGCGGATGCCGTCTGAATGAGGTTCGACTGCCAAGAGATTGGTTTGAACGGTTTGCCCCGCCGCATTGGTCTGCTCGAGTTTGAACCATTGGCCTTCTTTGGAAAGCGGCGGCAGCGTTTGCGGATGAGGGAGCGAGGTCGCGCATGCGGAAAGCAGCAGTGCGGCAATCAAAGGGATAAATCGCATAAGGTTTTATCTATCGGTCAAAATATTTAATGATGAGGGTAGATTTTCAGACGGCCTGTTCTGTTTTTAGACGCGGCCGTCTGAAAGGCATTCGTCCTTATTCTACCTTCAAATCGCCCACCAATGCGGCAAGTGTGGACAAGCGTTGCTCGGATTTTTCCACGAATGGATTGTTCGTATCCCAAGCGTAGCCTGCCAAAATAGACGAAATCATGCGGCTGATTTCAGGGCTGCGGTTGGGCGCGTAGATGGCATTTTGGAAGCGGAAATCGTACCAGCCGTTTACATAAGTGCGGAACGCGTTCACGCCGATCATCAGTTGGTCGGCAAATTCGGTTTGCCAATCTGCGGCTTCGCCTTTGAGCTGTTTGCCCAGTAAATCGGCAGCCAGTTTGGCAGAGTGCAGGGCAATGGTCACGCCGGAGGAGAAAACGGGGTCGAGGAATTCGGCGGCGTTGCCTAAAAGAGCGAAATGTTTGCCGTATAAGGTTTTCACGTTGGCAGAGTAGCCTTGGATAGAGCGGAACGGGAAGTCGTTTTCCCAAACGGCTTTATCCAAAATTTCCGCCAGCATCGGGCATTCGTATACAAATTTTTTCAACACGGCTTCTGATTCGCCTGCTAGTTTGTCGGGCGTGCCGACAACGCCGATGGAGCAGCGGTTGTCGCCGAAAGGAATCAGCCAAATCCAGACATCGCGATGTTCAGGATGCGTGTTGATCAGGATTTTGTTGCGGTCGAATTTCGGGCTGGTGATGTTGTCGTCGATATGCGTGAAGTGGGCTTGGCGCGGAGGCAGCTCGGACGGGCTTTCCAAGTTCAAAAGGCGGGGCAGGACGCGACCGTAACCGCTGGCATCTAAGACGAATTTGGCGGTCAGTTCATAGTTTTCGCCTGTATCAGTAGCAACGCTCAAACGTGCCACATCGCCGCTGTTGTCAAACGCGGTTACGCTGTGTCCGAAGCGGACATCGATGCCTTGTTTTGCCGCTTCATCAATCAGGATTTTGTCGAAGATGCCGCGGCGCACTTGATAAATAGTACCGGGGCCGTCTGAAAATTTTTCAGTAAAGTTGAAATCTGTGTAACGGCTGCCCCATGAAAACGCAGCACCGTCTTTAAATTGAAAGCTGGGCTCGGCATGTACTGCGTCGGCAAAACCGGCTTCTTCCAACATTTCCATGCAATGCGGCAACAGGCTTTCGCCGATGACAAAGCGCGGGAAATGTTGTTTTTCCAATACGCAAACTTTAAAGCCTTGTTTGTTCAGCAAAGCGGAAGCAACCGAACCCGAAGGGCCTGCGCCGATAACGGCAACGTCAAATTCTACGGACATTTTAAAATACCTTTGATTTTAATGATAAATAATGTTTAAACCAGCGTCTGAAGTTTTTCAGACGGCCTCTTACAACGTGACGATAGAAGTTGAAACAAAATATCGCCTTAATTTAATCGTCTTCATCTTATGTCTAATTTTTCAATAATGTGCCTGCCAGCCAAATATTGAATGCTACGCCGATGGTAACCGTCATGCCGAATGCGGCAACGGCGGGCGTGCTGCTGATGGCGAGCAGGGCAAAGGAAATGGCTGTCGTCGCGGCGGCAAGCAGCATGCCGCCTAATTTTGCCGGCGCGCTGTGGTGTGCGGTGGCGGCATAGACGGCATAGTCCACGCCGATGGCGGACACTAAAAGCAGGCCGAACATGGCAAACAGGCTGACGGGAATGCCGGCCAAACCGAGTACGGCAACGGTGCAGATGGCGGCGACCAGCGGCACGGCAAGGATTTTGCTGCCGCGTTTGAAACCGAACATTTTCCATAAAAGCAGCCATGCCAAGGCATAGGAAGCCAGTTTCAACCATGCGGCCTGATTGCGTGTGTGGTGGAAAAGCTCGTTTAAGTGGGCGCGTTTGTCTGCCCAATGTACGTCGGAGACGTGTTGCACTGCGGCGCGTACGGCGGCTTCATCGGTCATGCCGTTCAAACGCACGACGGCAGCAAAACGGCCTGGTTCCACTTCGCCCAAATACAAGGAACGCCAAGCTTCTGCCAAATCGGTATTCAGGCCGTCTGAAAGCGACAATGGTTGCGTATCGGCGGCTTGCAGCAAGGCATCGCGCACGGTTTTGCGCGGAATACCGATTTCGGTAAGCGGTTTCCAGCTATCAGGCAATTTGGTCAATTCGCGCAGGCGGTTTTGCAGTTTTTGCTGTTCCGTTGTCGGCAGGATGAATTGGTCGGGCGATTGGATGCCGGATAGTTTGCCTTGTGCGATTAAGGGCTGCAGGGCGTGGCCGAGTTCGGCGGTTTTCTTCAACAGGGCATCTTCGCTTTGTGCTTCGGCCACCAAATATTTGCCGCCAAAATCCGTACCGCTCAACCGGCCGATTTGTTGTACTTCTGTCAACATCGCGGTCGGCATATTGACCCATTGACGGATGTCGTCACGCCAGTCGCTGCGCCACAATCCGACTGCCAGCAAAATTCCGCCCACGATTAACCAGCCGCGTTTGTGCAGGCGGTTTTTCAGACGGCCTGACAAGGAATAGAGCTTTTCGGTTAATGCGGCAAAAGGCACGGTTTTGGCACGGTAGCGGCGAAACAGCGGCGGCAGCCATAAAACGGTGGCACCAAACGCGCCAAATAAGGCAAAGCCTGAAAATACGGCGGTTTGGCGTAGTACAGGCAAAGGGGTGAACCACAGCAGCGCGTAGCCCAAGACGGTAATTGTCAGGCTGACGGCAAAGCTCGGCAAGACATGTTTTATTGCCGATTCGGCCTGCCAAACGGTCTTTTCAGACGGCCCGAATACCGACGGCGCAAGCCAGTGCAACGGGAAATCCACCAACATACCTACCAAGCTGGTGCCGATGACGATGGTCAGGATATGCACTTCACCGAAGGTTAATAATGCAACCGCCAATCCGGTCAACATGCCGGCTGCCAACGGTAAGGACAGCAAAAATACGCGGCCACTGCGGAAGACCCACAACAGCAGCGCAAAGGTCAGCCCAAGCCCGACCATGCTCATCAGCCGGCTTTCTTTTTCTGCGGCTGCTTTGGATACGGCGGCGAACAATGCGCCACCTGCGCTTAAGGTTTCTGCGCCGTTTTCCGAAGCGATTTGACGGCTTTGCGCCATCAGCGGCAAGAGGGCGTCGTTGCCGGAAAATTGATCGCCGCCGGCGAGCCGTCCGCGTAAAAATACCCAAGTTTTGCCTTGTTCTTCGGCAAACAGCATGCCGTTGTCCATGTCCCACTGCAAACGGCTTTGCGGATTGGCTTTGTCGGCAACAAAGCGTCCGAAGCCCAGCCAGTCTTGTTCTAAAGACAAAGGGGAGGGGGCGGCAAACGGATTGGCCGCGGCTTCTGCACGCGCTTGAAAATAGGCTTGCGGCTGCTCAAACAGCAGGCGTATTTCGTCTTTCGGCAAAACGGCCAAACTCAGTTTCTGCATATCCGCCCGCACCTTGTCCAAATTCGGCGTCATGCTGCTGTCGACTTGTTCAAATACGCCGCTCTTGCGCCATGCATCGGCAATTTGTGAGGCCGTCTGAAAAGCGGTTTCGGCATCGGTACTACCGGCAAGCAGAATGACTTGCGAATTGAGCTGTGCTTCTGCGGCTTTATCCGCGGCCGTCAGTAAGGCATCGGGTTGCTGCTCGCTTGGCAACAGTGCAGTCAAATCGGTTTGGATACGCGCTTGTGAAGCAAAGGCATAAACCAAAAACAGGGTAAGAAACAGGATAAGGGCAGTATAGAGGCGGTTTAGGAGGCGAAGATTCATCGTTCAGACGGCCTTTTGCAAATGCTGCTGTTGGTGTGTGGAATCAGTAAAAGTACAGTAAATTAAATCAGATTATTATTATTTTGTCAGTTATTAGATGGTTTGCCGGTCGATTAAATCATTGGGTTGGAGCGAACCGAAAAACTGCCATTGCAGAGCGACGGCTTTTCCCTGCCAAACGCAGGCAAGTGCCATCGTATCCGCCAAAATCGCGCTTGTGCCGCGCCAATCGGTTTGCTTTCCGGCGCGTAAACCGACGGGTTGTCCTGAATCGAAAACATAGCCGACCGATTTCATGTCTGACGGGAAATCCAAATTCGCCGCTTTAATCAAGGCTTCCTTGAAACACCACAATCGGTAAAACGTTTCAGACGGCCAGTTTGCCGTTTCCAAGTAGTCTTGCTCTTCCTGCGTGCAGACCAAAGCCGACAGCGCTTTGAAATCGCGCGGGCGGATAAATTCGATATCGATACCGGCTGTTAAGGGATGAGGCGCACACAATAAAGCGGCAAAGCCTTGGCTGTGGCTCAGTGATACAGTCGGTAAATCGGTTTGCTGTTTTAATGCGCGGCTGACTTGCCAGTCTTGACGCTGCGCCAGTTGCGGCGTGGCAGCCAAACGTTGTGAATCGGCTGCGTTTAGAGAAGCATGGTCGTAGCAGGCGGCAAAAGACGGATCGGCCAGCAGGCAGTGAAGGGGTGTCGTATCCATAAAATAGAAAAATGCCAAACTTCATATTGAAGTCTGGCATTTTTGACATTAGTGGAAGCTGCCTTTCAAAACCACACGGCTGTTGAATGTAGCGATGTGGCATTCGTACTCGTTACCGCCTTTGGTTACTTTGTCAAAGTAGCTAACCAGATGAACGGATTTGGCTTTTTTGCGATGCGCAGTGCTTTGGAAGCGTTTAACTGCGCTTAAGAATGCGCGTTGGCAGGTTTCATCAGGGGTTTTGCCGACTGAGTTGGAGATTTGACGGGAAGTCAAAGTCGCACCGGATGTGCTGCCGTAGTGAACGCGGATGCTGGAGTCCAAAGCGGATTTGGCTTCGGCAGAGTTCAAAGCCACATCGACTTTACACATATAAATATCGTTTTGACCTTTGCCATTGACTTTATGGCCTTCACCCATGCTGCGGCAGGCGGAACCGGCGGCAGTTGTTTTTTGAGTAGAAGTTTGAGAGGAGGAAGCAGATGGTTGGGAATTGCCGGATTGTGAGCAGGCGGCAAGCATCAGGGCAGATACGGCAACCAAAGCAGAAAAACGTAACATACGAACTCCTTTATAATTAAGGGGTGTGAAAAAAGGTTTACAGAAAACAAAATCATTTTAACATATATGAAAGCCGTATAAAAATAGGATGGTGCAAAAAATATTATATTTTTATTTAAATGATTTCATGGCGTTAAGAAAGTTTGAGGCGGTAATGCTTGACGAAGGAGGGCAGAGGGCGTATATTGCGGTCTTCCTTAGGAGTAATGGCTGAGAGGCTGAAGGCACTTCCCTGCTAAGGAAGCATGTGGGGTCAACCTGCATCGAGGGTTCGAATCCCTCTTACTCCGCCAAATATGAAAGACACCGTTTATACGGTGTCTTTTTTATTATCCGGAATTTCTTGGAATCTAAGGCCGTCTGAAAGTGTGAAATGAACGATTTGATTATTCTAAACAAGCCTTATGGCGTGATTTGCCAGTTTTCTGCACATGAAAAACATCCGTGCCTTAAGGATTTTGTCGAGAAACCGGGATTCTATCCGGCCGGACGTTTGGATACGGACAGCGAGGGTTTGCTGCTGTTGACCAATAATGGCCGTTTGCAGGCGCAGATTGCCGACCCGAAATTCAAGCAGATCAAAACTTATTGGGCGCAGGTGGAGGGTTCTCCTGACGAAGCCAAATTGGATTTATTGCGCCGTGGCGTAGACTTGGGCGATTTTGTGACCCGTCCGGCCGAGGTCAGGGTATTGGAAGAGGGCGAAGCGGATGTTTTATGGCCGCGCGTGCCGCCGATTCGCGTGCGCAAGTCCGTACCTGATTTTTGGGTGGAAATCAAAATTTCGGAAGGGAAAAACCGCCAGGTGCGAAGGATGACGGCGAAAGCAGGCTTTCCGTGTTTACGCTTGGTCCGCGTGGCAATAGGCCGTCTGAATCTGTTTGATTTGAATTTGGAATTGGGACAATGGCGGTTTGCGCCGCATCGTCCTTAAATAGGATGAATAAAGGCCGTCTGAACTATTCAGACGGCCTTTTGTTATGGAAAAATCAATGATGTGAATGACCGATTTGGAAAGTCAAAGTGGTGTAGTTCGCCTGTTTTTGGCACACGCTTTGATCGGGGAAATCGGCTTTGTGTTCTACGCTGGCTTTCCAGAAACCTTGGCGCAATGGAATGATGCTGACTTCGCCTTTGTCATCGGTGGTATCGGAGAAGGCTTGGGCTTCGGTTTTATGGGTTTTGCTGCGGTCGCTGGTGTCGAAGCCGTCAAATGTGGCGGTAACGGTGGCGTTCGGCAGCGGCTCGCCATTGAAGAGGACGCGGACTTTGAAGCGTTCGCCGACGTGGACGTTGGCAGGGTTGTCCAAAGGTACGATTTCCAAATGTTGGCCGACTTGCTTGGTGATGATGGCGGTATCTGCGCTTTCGTGGCCGACATTGACGATGTTTTTACCGAACATACGGGTTTGTTCGCAATAGCTTGCATCAGGCATTTCTTTGATGCTTGCCTGCTTCCAACCCGCGCTGTTTTTAGACCAGAAAGTCGGTTGGTACTCGGCTGTAACGAGGTAGCTGCCGTCTTTGACCGGCAGTTTGCTGCGGTATTGGTAATTGTATGTGCCTTTTTGAATCATGTTTTCTTTGCCTTTTTCAGTCACCAGTTGCATGGGTTTGCTGAAAATGTGCAGGCGGTCTTTGGCGATGGGCTCGAGCTCCGGGAATTCGCCATAGCCCAATTCGGCTTCAAGGTATTCGCCGCCATGTGTGTGGGCGGTTTCAACCCAAACGCGATGGGCGTGTGCGGCAGTGCTGAATAGGAAGGCAGATGCGATAAGCAAAGCGGTTTTTTTCATGATTTCTCTCCGATTTTCGATGTGTAGAAAAGATAGAATAAATTCGTTCGTTATAATATAACAAAATTATTTAAATTTAAAGAGAGGCCGTCTGAAAACTTTCAGACGGCCTTTTAGATGATTGTTTTTTGAGTCGGATTATTGAAACGGTTTAGTCCCCGTCACGACAAACATCAATTGCTTCCTGCAAACTGCTGACGCCGTAGATTTTCAGGTTCGGAAACTCTTTGGCATTGCGCGGCATATTGGCTTTGGGGACGATGGCGCGTTTGAAGCCGAGTTTTTCCGCTTCTTTGAGCCGCTCTTGTCCGCGTGCAACAGGGCGGACTTCGCCGCTTAAACCGATTTCGCCGAATACGACGGTTTTTTCAGGCATGGGGCGGTTGCGGAAGCTGGAGAGCATGGCGAGGATGACGGCGAGGTCGGCGGCAGGTTCGCCGATTTTGACGCCGCCGACGGCGTTGAGGAACACGTCTTGGTCGAAGCAGGCAATGCCACCGTGGCGGTTGAGGACTGCGAGCAGCATGGAGAGGCGGTTTTGTTCGAGGCCGACGGTGAGGCGTTTGGGGGTAAAACCGTGTGCGTCATCGACCAATGCCTGAATTTCGACCAAAAGCGGGCGACTGCCTTCCTGCGTGACCAAAACGCACGAGCCGGGCGTGTCGTCGCGGTAGCTGGCGAGGAAGATGGCGGACGGATTGGATACGCCTTTCAAACCGTTTTCGGTCATGGCGAACACGCCCAGTTCGTTTGCCGCGCCGAAGCGGTTTTTGATGGCGCGTATCATACGGTAGTTGGAATGTTGGTCGCCCTCGAAATACAGCACGGTATCGACCATGTGTTCCAGTACGCGCGGGCCGGCAATCGCGCCGTCTTTGGTAACGTGTCCGACCAGTATCATGGCGATGCCCATCTGTTTCGCCATGCGCGTCAGTTGGGCGGCGCATTCGCGCACCTGCGACACGGAGCCTGGAGCGGAGGTGATTTGGTCGGAATACATGGTTTGGATGGAGTCGATGACGACGACTTCGGGCTGATGCTGTTTCAAGGCCGTCTGAATCGCTTCCATGCGGATTTCGGCAAGCAGGTTTACGCCTTCGGTGGGCAGCTCCAAACGTTGCGCGCGCAGGGCGACTTGTTGGGCGGATTCTTCGCCGGAAACGTACAGCACTTTGCGGCTTTGCGCCATTTTGGCGATGGTTTGCAACAGCAGCGTGGATTTGCCGATGCCGGGGTCGCCGCCGAGCAGGATGACCGCGCCATCGACCAAACCACCGCCCAATACGCGGTCAAGCTCGCCCATGCCGGTCGGATTACGCGGCACTTCGGTCGCGGTAACGGCGGAGAGGGATTGGACGGTCGAAGTGTCCGCCGCCCAAGATTGGAAACGGGCGTTTTTCGGTTCGGGCGCGGCCAGGCTTTCCTGAAGCATGTTCCACTCGCCGCAATGCGGGCATTTACCCTGCCATTTCGGGGAAGTACCGCCGCATTCGGAACATTGGTAGATGGTTTTGGGGGCTTTTGCCATGGTGTTTTCCCTGTGGAATATTTGATGTGTGAAAAGGTCGTCTGAAAACAATCATATCGTTTTCAGACGACCTTTTTTATTGAGAAATAATAGGTTTATTTCTTACTGTCTTTATCAGCATCTTTTTTCGGTGCAGGTTTTTTCGCTGCCAAGCCCAAAGATTTTTGCCATTCGGTTGGATTTTTCACCAAGTCCAAGGCTTTGCGGAGCTGATCGTCTTTGGCCGGATTGGGAATGCGGCGGCTGGAGATGTCTTCGTCTTTGTCTTTTTTAGACTTATCTTTATCGGCTTTGGTTTCTGTATTGGCAGGCGTTTCGTTGCTGCTGTTAACGTCTTGGCCGCCCAGCGGATTGCCGATATGGCCGACCAAATCGGCTTCGCGGCTTTCAAAGGCGCGGTCTTTGTCTTTAACTTCAACGTCGGGGACAATGCCTTGCGCTTGAATCGAGCGGTCGTTCGGCGTGTAGTACAGCGCGGTGGTCAGTTTGACTGCGCTGCCGCCAGAAAGCGGAATCAGGGTTTGCACCGAGCCTTTGCCGAAACTTTGTGTGCCGACGACGACGGCACGTTTGTGGTCTTGCAATGCGCCGGCAACGATTTCGGAAGCGGAGGCAGAGCCTGCGTTAATCAGGACGGTCATAGGAATGGTTTTCAACTCGGCAGGCAATCCGGCCAACGGGTCTTTGCCGCTGGTGGTGATGTAGTCTTCGGCAGTTGCTTTGAGAACCATGCCTTCTTTTTTGTTACGGCCTTTGGTGCTGACAACGGTTACGTCAGGTTGCAGGAAGGCTGCGGATACGCCGACTGCGCCATTGAGCAGGCCGCCCGGGTCGTCGCGCAAGTCGAGGATGATGCCTTTGAGCGGGCCTTTGTTTTCTTTGACAAGGGCTTGTGCGGCTTCGTTGAGCGCAGCAACGGTGCGCTCTTGGAATTGGGAGACGCGGATGTAGCCGTAGTCTTTTTCAAGCAGGTGATGGCGCACGCTTTTGACTTTGATGATGGCGCGGGTCAGGTTGACGACGATGGGTTTGTCGGCATTTTTGCGTGAAAGGGTCAGGGTGATTTTGGTACCCGGTTTGCCACGCATTTTTTTGACGGCTTCGCTGACGGTCAGGCCGCGGGTAGAGGTATTGTCGATTTTGACGATGAAGTCGCCGCTTTTTACGCCGGCGCGTTCTGCCGGAGTGTCTTCAATCGGGGCAACGACTTTGACGAAGCCGTCTTCTTGTCCGATTTCCATGCCCAGGCCGCCGAATTCGCCGCTGGTGGATTCTTTCATTTCGGCATACCCTTTTTTGTCCATGTACTCGGAATGGGGATCGAGATCGGACACCATGCCTTTCATTGCGCCTTCAAAAAGCTCGGCGTCGGGCTTGTCTTGGTAATAGTTGGCTTTGATTTGGCCGTACACTTCTGCCATGGTGCGGATGGTCTGCACGGGCAGGGCCTCGTTGTCTTTTTTGTCTTTTTCGGCGGCAAAACTTTGTACACTCAGACTGAGGGCGATGCCGCTAAATGCGCCGAGAGTGTAGATTGCAACTTTTTTCAAAGTGGATTTTGTTGACATTCGTTTGACTTTCTTTTCGTGTACGGTAAGCAAAGTGTTTTTTGTTTTCTCTGAACCCGTTGACTTTATGTGATTTAAACGCTCGGAACAATAAGTTTAAGGTAAAAGTTTGTTGTTTAATGTGCTGAACAGGCGTGAAAATCGTGTTTTATTGTAGTTTATGATGAAAATTCAGACGGCCTGGAGGGAAAATTCACTCAGGCCGTCTGAAGCATCAGTTAATCCATGAAAGCGGATTCATGACTTGTCCGTTGTAGCGGACTTCAAGGTAAAGGCCGGTTTCGCCCGACGGCAAAGTGCCGCTGGTACCAATCTTGCTGCCGGCATTGACGGCGTAGTTTTGGGCAATGTCGATTTCGCTCAGGCCGGAGTAAATGCTGACATAGCCGTCGCCGTGGTCGAGGACGACTACTTTGCCGTAGCCTTCAAGCTCGCCGGCAAAAGTAACCGTGCCTGAGGCAATGCTGCTGACCGGAGCCGGAACGGTATTGTAGAACACGCCTTTCCAAACTTCGCCATCGCCGCGGTCTTGACCGAACAGGCCTGCCAATGTGCCGTTGACCGGTTTTTTCAGACGGCCTTGCATACGGCTGAAGCTGTTGGCGTTGCTGACGGTCAAGCCTTGGGTATTTGGGGCTTGCAGTTTCATGTCTTCGTCAGTCAGCGTGGACATGGCGGCGCGTTCGGCTTCGGCTTTTTGTTGGGCGGCAGCCTGCTCTTTGCGTGCTTTTTCGGCAGCGGCCAAACGGGCTTCGGCGGCTTTTTTACGCGCTTCTGCTTCGGCTTTGCGTTGCTCGGCTTTGCGTTTTTCCAAATCTTTCAAGAGATTGTTGAGGCGTTGCTCGTTTTCTCTGTGGTTGATTTTCTTTTGCGCTTCTTTGGCCATTTGCGCGTTTTGACGGCGGCTTTCGGCTTGTTCGGCGGTATTGGTTACGCCTTGTTGATGCAACGAAGCTTGGATGTTGGCTTGCAGTTTTTTCAGGTAAGCCAATTCATTGTTGATTTTTTGCTCTTGCGCCGCCAGCTCTTTTTGTTGTTTTTCCAAGTCTCTCATGACTTGGTCGTTGGCGTTGTTGATATAACGCGTGTAACGCAGGAAGCGGGTTTTTTGACCGGCATCGGCGTTTTTCAGGAAGAGGGCGACCGCGTTGGGCTGGCTGTTTTTATAGTTGCCGGACACAAAGCGCGAAATTTGGGCGCGCGTGTTGGAAACTTCGGCTTTCAACTGGTTGGCATCGGCATTGAGTTTTTGGAATTTTTCCCAAGCGTCGCGTTGTTTGCGGTTGATGCCGGAGAGGTTGTTGCGTGTTTGTTGCAGCTGTTTGAGCGTGGCATTGACATGGATAATGAAACCCTCGTTGCGTTTGGCAAAGGATTTCTTGCTTTCCATCTCGTTGGCGGCGGCAGTCACGGCTGCTTTGAAATCGTTGTCGGCTGAAGAGACGGCTTTAGGCTCAGCTTTAGGCTCGTCTTTTTTGTTTTGCTCTTTGGCTTTTGTGTCTTTTTTATCTTCAACAGCTTTTTTGGCAGGCTCTTTGGCTTTGGTTTCTTTAGCGTCAGCCTTTTTGTCTTCGGCTGCTTTTTTTGCTGGCTCTTTGGATTGACGCTCTTTTTTATCCTCAGTCGCTTTTTTAGCAGGCTCTTTGGTTTTGGTTTCTTTAGGTTCTGCTTTTTTTACAGGTTCTTTGGCTTTGCTATCTTTTTTATCTTCAACAGGTTTTTTGTCTTGTTCTTTGGCTTTGCCGGGTTTTGCGGCTGCGGCTTTTTTGTCTTTGGCTGTTTCTTTAGGCTCTTCGGCTTTGCGGTTGGCCTTTTTATTGTCGGCCGCGGCCTCGGCGGCTTTAGCCGGTTTGTTTTTGGCTGAAGCGCGTTCGTTTTTGTCGGCGGTTTCCTTCTCTTTGGAGGCTTTGGCTTTAACCGCTTTTTTGTCTTCCTCTTTTTCTTTTACCGCTTGTTTTTTTGAGGTTTCTTTTTTGACATCTGCCTTAGTGGCTTCTTTCTCTTTTTTCACGGGCGCAGCTTTTTTGACAGCGGCCGCTTTTTCTTTCGGCGCGTCTTTGGCAGCATAGGTTGGCAGGGAGAAACTGAGCAACAGGGCGAGAATGAGGGGTTTGTAACGCATGGTTCGATCTTGCTATCAAAGTAGGAACAATAGGACGGATTATACTGTCTGTCAGGCCGTCTGAAAATAATATCGGGTTGCAATATGGACGAACGCTCTTATATAGTAACGATAGAGTAGGCGGACGGGCTTTAGTCTGCCTGGAAATTGACAGTCTGCATCGACGGGATATTATGAAAAAATATTTATTAGTAGTGTTAGGTGCCATGGTTTTGGCGGCTTGCGGTGACAATACCGATAAAATCGGACGCGCCAGTACGGTGTTTCATATGCTGGGTAAAAACGACCGTATTGAAGTGGAAGGTTTTGACGATCCTGATGTGCAAGGGGTTGCCTGTTATATTTCGTACGCGAAAAAAGGCGGTTTGAAAGAAACGGTCAATCTGGAAGAAGATGCCAGCGACGCATCCGTTTCCTGTGTACAAAGTGCGGAAGTCATCCGTTATAACGAGGCTGCGGTTTTGAAACCGCGACAAGTGTTCAAACGCAGTGCCAGCATAGCATTTAAGAGCCAGCAGATTATCCGCTACTACGACCCGAAACGTAAGTCTTTTGCTTATTTGGTATACAGCGATAAAATCGTTCAAGGTTCGCCGAAAAACTCTTTGAGCGCGGTATCGTGTTTTGCCCATGCGAAAACCAATGCGCCGGTACCGGTAGGCGGCGCGGTTTACGGTGCGTGCGTGGTGGATGCGCCGGTTGCCGACGGACAAAAATAATAAAATCAGCTTATAGATTAAAAGAATATGAATTTAGCCAACCATTTCCTGATTGCCATGCCTCATATGGACGATCCGTTTTTTACGGATACTGTCATTTATGTGTGCGAACACGATGAAGAAGGTGCGCTGGGCATCGTCATCAACAAGCCTTCGCCGATTACCATGGACATGATTTTCGCCGCCGCCGACCGCAATATCCCGTTGCGCCTGCAACATGAAAACGTGATGATGGGCGGGCCGGTTCAGATTGAGCGCGGTTATGTCGTGCATACGCCGATCGGCCGCTGGCAAAACAGCATGGTGGTAACCGATAACGTCGCGCTGACTTCTTCGCGCGATGTGATTGAAAACTTGTCTAAAGAAGGCGCGGTGGACAAGGCTTTGATCAGTATTGGTTATTCAAAATGGGGCAAAGGGCAGTTGGAGCGCGAGCTGGCGGAAAATGTTTGGTTGACCGTCCCTGCAGACGAGCATATTCTTTTTGATGTCCCTTACGAACTCCGTTATGCCGCCGCTTTTGAAAAATTGGGCGTCAATCCGAACGCCTTGGTTTCAGGAGTCGGCCATGCCTGATGCACCAAAAGGCACGGTTTTGGCCTTTGACTTCGGCGAGGCGCGTATCGGCGTGGCGCAGGGGGATGCCGAGTTGGGCATGACCCATCCGCTGGCGACGGTAACCGGCAACAGCAATGATGAAAAATTCGAGGCCATTGCCAAGCTGGTCAAAGAATGGCAGCCCAAGTATTTTGTGGTCGGCCTGCCGACGCATACCGACGGCACGGAGCATGAGCTGACCCGTTTGAGCCGCAAGTTTGGCCGCCGTTTGCACGGACGTTTTAACTTGCCGGTTTATTGGGTGGACGAAAGGATGTCTTCCCTATACGCGGAAAGCTTGCTTGCTGAAGCCCAAGTGTTTGGCCGAAAACAAAAATCCGTACTTGACCAAGTAGCGGCGCAGGCGATTTTGCAAGGGTTTTTTGAAGGTGGAGCGGCCGAGTATTTCAATGGCCGCGAAGAATAGCATTATTCATTATAAAGGCCGTCTGAAACCGGGTTTCAGACGGCTTTTGTTTTGTTACGGCTTTGGGATAAAAGAAGTTTAGTTTGGTTAAGCCTGATTTTTTTCAGTGCAAATTTTGCTACACTCCGTTTTCTTTTTTTTAGACACAAATACAAGGAAAAAGTCATGGCACTCATGGACAATCTTTTGAATGCGGCTACTCAAATGTTGGGTGGCAACAGCGAAAACGGCGCACAAGGTTCTCTGACCGATATGGCGATGGATTTGGTGAAACAGCAAGGCGGCGTGGGCAATCTGATCAACCAACTGCAACAAGGCGGTTTGGGCGATGCCCTGAGTAGCTGGGTTTCCAACCAATCCAGCAACCTGCCTGTGTCCGGCAGCGACCTGCAAAATGCGTTGGGCAGCGATACGGTAAACCAAATCGCGCAAAAATTCGGCGTGGATGCCGGTCAAGCAGGCGATTTGTTGGCAAAAGTATTGCCTGACTTGGTCGATAAAGCCACGCCTAACGGCACGGCTCAAGATGCGGATGGTTTCGGCTTGGACGACATCGCTTCTATGCTGCTGAAAAACTTTATGAAATAATGAGTTGAATCATTTGATAAGGCCGTCTGAATCCGTTCAGACGGCCTTATAACTTTTGGTTCGTGGCAAATAACCAATAAGTCTTTTTCTGATGGAGGCGGATGGCTTATGATGGGCACTCCATTTCACCAGATAAGAAGGTTATACACATGTCTCGCTTGACCATACACACAGTTGAAACCGCTCCTGAAGCTGCTAAACCACGCATTGAAGCCGTATTGAAAAACAACGGCTTTATTCCTAACCTGATCGGCGTTTTGGCCAATGCGCCTGAAGCTTTGGCGTTTTATCAAGAAGTTGGTAAGCTGAATGCGGCCAACAGCCTGACTGACGGCGAAGTTGAAGTTATTCAAATCATTGCCGCCCGTACTAACGAATGCGGTTTCTGCGTTGCCGGCCACACCAAACTGGCTACCTTGAAAAAACTGCTGTCCGAACAATCCATCAAAGCCGCACGCGCATTGGCTGCAGGCGAGTTTGACGATGCCAAACTGGGTGCTTTGGCAACATTCACCCAAGCCGTTATGGCGAAAAAAGGCGCGGTATCCGACGACGAGCTGAAAGCATTCTTCGATGCCGGTTACAACCAACAGCAAGCCGTTGAAGTCGTTATGGGCGTTGCTTTGGCAACCTTGTGCAACTACGTCAACAACCTTGCCAAAACCGAAATCAACCCTGAATTGCAGGCATTTGCCTAATCCCATCAAAGGCCGTCTGAAAATTCAGACGGCCTTTCTTAAAAGAACTCAATATCGCCAAAATATCCAGAGGAAAAAAAATGACACGCGAAGCTTTACTGAACAATGTTGCCGAACTCGTTAAAAGCAAATTAAAACCATTGGTGGACGACATCGACCGCAAAGGCCTGTACCCGAAAGAATTTATGCTGGAATTGGGCAAAATCGGCGGTTTTGCCGCGGCCGGTACGGTTGAAGAAGGCGGCAACGGTTTGGGTTTGGCAACGCAAATCGCCGTATTGCGCGAAATCGGTAAAGAATGCGGCGCGACTTCGTTCAGCGCATGGTGTCAGGCGGCTTGCGCGTGGTATCTGCACCAATCGCCAAACCAAGCGGTTAAAGACAAATATTTGGCCGATATTCTGCAGGGCAAAGTTTTGGCCGGTACGGGCATGTCCAATACCGTCAAACACCTTGCCGGTATCGAAAAACACAACCTGCAAGCCGAGCGCGTCGAAGGCGGCTACAAAATCAACGGCGCTTTGCCTTGGGTATCCAATATCGGCGAAGACCACATTTGGGCAAATACCGCCCAAATCGGCGACAGCTATGTGATGTTTATCACCGGCGGCCAATGGGAAGGCGTTACCCTGCAAAACTGCCCTGAGTTCTGCGGTTTGGAAGGCACGCGCACTTACAGCCTGAATTTTAAAGACGTGTTTATTCCCGATGAAGATGTGATTGCTGCGCCTGAACAGTTCCAGTCTTATATCCCGACCATTAAAGCCGGTTTCATTCTACTGCAAATGGGTATCGGCGCCGGTGTGATTGATGGTGCGCTCGGCATTATCCGTATGGCCAATGTGGTGAACGCGGAAGTGAACTCATACCTCGACCACAGCTACAATGATTTGAAAGCCGCTTTGGACGGCGCATGGGCGGAAACCGAACGTCTTGCCGGTGAAGCGTGGAACAATAAACCCGATACGCTGGCAACCTTGAAACTGCGTGAAGCGGCTGCCGTATTGGCATTGAACGCCACTCAATCTGCCGCATTGCATGCAGGCGCGAAAGGCTATCTGATGCGCAGCCCGGCGCAACGCCGCGTCCGCGAGGCCATGTTCGTCGCCATCGTAACACCGGCCATCAAACACCTGCGCAAAGAAATTGCCGCTTTGGAAGCAGCGCAATAAATTCAAAATACCAACAATAAGACACACAAAAGGCCGTCTGAAAATACGGTTTCAGACAGCCTTTCAAAATGGAAGGAACACCAAATGGCTCAATATATGTGCGGCCCTTGCGGCTGGATTTACGATGAAGATGTCGGCGACCCCGAACACGGCCTGCCGGCAGGTACCAAGTTCGAAGACATCCCCGACGACTGGAAATGCCCTGAATGCGGCGTAGGTAAAGAAGATTTCTACCTTCTGGACTTCACCATATAAATTATCCGATTATTTAATAAAAAGGCCGTCTGAAGTTTCAGACGGCCTTTGTTTGCTTAATCGTCAGCGGTAGAGCGAAACAATGGTTTCAGCTGCTTTGACACAGCTTTCCACGTCGGCAACCAAAGCGATGCGGACGTAGCCTTCGCCCGGATTGCCTTGCTCGGTATCGCGGGCAAGGAAGCGGCCGGGTAACACTTGGATGGCGGCTTTCTGCCACAGGTTGCGCGTGAATGCCAAGTCGTCGCCGTCGGGAACTTTCAGCCAAATGTAGAACGATGCGTCAGGCAGTTTGACATCGAATACCTGTTGCAAAATCGGAATGACGCGGTCGAATTTTTCTTGGTAGAGGCGGCGGTTGGCAATGACGTGTTCTTCGTCGTTCCAAGCGGCAATGCTGGCGCGTTGGACGGGAATGCTCATCGCGCTGCCGTGGTAGGTGCGGTAGAGTAGGAAGTTTTTGAGCAACTCGGCATCGCCTGCGACAAAGCCGGAACGCAAACCGGGGACGTTGGAGCGTTTGGACAGGCTGGTAAACATAATAATGTTGTGCGTGCCGCGACCTAATTGCGCCGCAGCCTGCAAGCCGCCGATCGGTTTGTTGTCGTCAAAATAAATTTCGGAATAGCATTCGTCAGAGGCAATAATGAAGCCGTATTTGTCTTGCAAATCAAAAATTTCTTTCCAGTCTTCTAATTGCAGGACGCTGCCGCTCGGATTGTTGGGCGAGCAGACAATCAGGACTTTGGTACGCCGCCATACGTCTTCGGGCAGGCTGCTCCAATCGGGGTTGAAGCTGGGTGCAGGACAGTTGGCAAAATGGATTTCGCCGCCGCCCAATATAGTTGCGCCTTCGTAAATTTGATAGAACGGATTAGGGCTGATAACGACCGGTTTGGGGCCGTCTGAAGCCGGATTCAAAACGGTTTGGATGAAGGAGAACAATGCTTCCCGGCTGCCCAATACGGGCAGGATTTCATTGTCGGGATTGAGGCTCAAACCATCATAACGGCGGGCAACCCATTCGGCGCAGGCTTGACGCAGTTCGGGCAGGCCTGCGGTCAGCGGATATTTTTCCAGTTCGTGCAGGGAGGCGGTCAGCGCGTCGGTGATGACTTTGGGCGTCGGGTGTTTCGGCTCACCGATTTGCAGATGAATGGGCGTTATGCCTACAGGTGCGTCAATGCCTTGCATGGCTTCACGCAAGCGGGCGAAAGGATAGGGTTTGAGGTGGTTCAATAATGGATTCATGATGTTTCTGCTGGATAAATTCAGGCGATAATCTTAGCATTTTTTAGATGGATTGGGACAAAAAGGCCGTCTGAAAACAGGGTTTGAATGTTTTTCAGACGGCCTTTTGAGTGTTGACGCGTTTATTTGGCAGGGACGGCAGGCAAGTAACCGTTTAAGAGATATTGAATGGTTTCTTGAACCGTACGGATGGCATTGCCAAACGGCAGCGGGTCTTTACCGCGGAAAAACAGGCCTTTATCGACTTCGCCGCGGAATGCGGCGGAAAGTTGGATGTCGATACAGAATTGACCGGCTTTGGCCAAACCGTCGCGCAAACCGCAGCTGGTCAGGCAGTTCAGGCCTTGGGTGCAACGGCGCGGATCGTTTTTGGCGTTGGCTTGCAATTTAGCTTCGCGTTTGATGTAGCTGTCGAGGAATTTGGTGCGCACGCCGCGTGCAGGCAAACCGGCGACAGACATGAATTCAACCACTTTTTCGGTTTCCGCACCGGCCAGGGTTTTTTTGAAGTTGATGTGGGCATCGCCTTCTTCGGTTACGGCAAATGCGGTACCGATTTGGACGGCAGATGCGCCCCAGTTTTTCAAGGCTGTTTTGACTTTTTCAAAGTTTGCCATACCGCCGGCGAGTACCAACGGGATTTTTTCGCTTTCCAAACCTAAGTTTTTGAATACTTCAAATGTCTCTTCAATGACACGTTTGAACTCGAATTTGGCATCGTTCACGCCGTCAACGGTTGCCGCACCCAAGTGGCCGGCCGCGTGGGCAGGGTGTTCGATAACGATGGCATCGGGCAAAACGCCTTTTTTCATCCAACGTTTCAAAACGATATTGATACCGCGTGATTCGGACAAGATAGGGAAAAGGGCGACATCTTTGTGGTAGCCTTCGGCCATTTCCGGCAAGTCCAAAGGCAAACCTGCGCCCATTACAATCGCGTCTGCACCGGATTCGCAGGCCTGGCGGACATAGGCGGCATGGTCTTTGACGGCTTTCATGACGTTGACGGCAATCATGCCTTTGCCTTCTGAATCGGCTTTGGCTTTTTTGATTTCGCGGTCAAGCGCGATGCAGTTGAGGCGGGTGTATTTTTCTTCGCTGGAATTGATTTTCGATTCGGCCAACAAATCTTCATGCAAGTGGCGCAAATCGACGCTGGCGATGGTACCCACGCCGTTTTCACGTGCAACCGCGCTGGAGAGTTTTGATGCGGAAACGCCTACACCCATGCCGCCTTGTACAACGGGAATCAGTGATTTGCCACGGATAATCAATGGGTCAAAGTTGTTTTGCATGGATGCTCCTTCATAGATTCTGGATGGTGCCGTCTGAAATCCTATGAAATGGATTGGATAACGGGCTGATGTGTATATCAATAAGTGTGTTTTTCGCCGCCGTTTTTCAGACGGCATGAGGCGTGTTTTTAAAATTTTAGGAATTATACTCTAAGTTAGTGTAAAAATTAGAGTATTAATACAGTTTTTTTAAAGAAAAAATTGAAAAGTCTTGTTAATAAAGGAATAAATTTTATGATGGATTGAATTGAGGAGGAGAAATTGCAAACAAAATCTACAAAGAAAAAGGCCGTCTGAAATTTCAGACGGCCTTAAGTATGGGAATCAGACAGAGGTCGGATTACATTTGTTTTTTAGCGGCATCGATGGCGCGTTGGTCAGGGTTGATCAAGATTTCAACGCGGCGGTTTTGTGCGCGGCCTTCAACAGTGGCGTTAGAAGCGATGGGTTGGCGGGAACCGTAACCGAAAGTGCTCAAACGGGTGCTGCTTACGCCGCGGGATTGCAGGAAGGTGGCAACAGATTCGGCGCGGTTGCGAGACAATGGCTCGTTAATGGCGTCGTTACCGGTGTTGTCGGTGTGGCCGTTGATGGTCAAAGTCGTATCAGGATATTGAACCAAAGTTTGCGCAGCGGCAGACAAAGCGCTTTGAGCTTGGCCGCTCAGGGCGGCGCTGCCGGTGGCGAAGGTTACGTTTTCAGGCATAACCAGCTTGATTTGGTTGCCTTGGCGTTCGACTTCGATGTTGGTGTTTGCCAGGCTTTGACGCAGTTTTTTCTCTTGGTAGTCCATGTAGCCGCCGATACCGGCACCTACTGCACCACAAGCCAATGCGGAGTTACGCGCGCCTTTGCCGCCGTGGGTCAGCGCACCGACGATGCCGCAAACGGCCGCACCGCCCAAACCGTACATGGCGGTTTTGCTGGCGGACTGTTGGCCGGTAACAGGATCGGTCACACAGCCGGTGAGCGCCAAAGGAATTGCAGTAGCAATAACGGTCAGGGGTTTCAAGAATTTCATGTCGTATCCTCTTTTTAGATGACGGCTCGGGCCGTCTGAAAAAAAATGAATAAAAACCGCGTGGGTAATTACGGATTTATGATACCCAATATCCGAAACGCAAAAGAATGGGTTTAACCCGATATTACGAAAATATTTGCCAGTTAACATAATTCTGAAGCATTTCTGCATTTTTCTGGCAGCTTGGCCGTTTTGCCACGAAATAACCAGCAAAGTTTTTTACAGTTTCTTCCGTTTTTTCTGCTTGCGGCGATACCAGTTGACGAATGTCCATTTCAATCTGACCTTGACGTCATATCCCACCGAACCCGCACCCAGTATGAGCAAAACGGCGGAAACGGGCAGGGCGAAATGATGGCCGACCAGATGATAACCCCATGCGCCAACCACACCGCCCAGCAAAAACGACAGCATCAAGCCGCTCAAAAGCCACATTTTCGGTTTGTTGACGCGGACGTGCGGCAGGCGCGGATGATGCTGTTTGGAGTAATAAAGCGCGCGTGAGATTTCAATGCCCAAGTCGGTCGCCGTGCCGGTCATGTGGGTGGAACGGATGGCGCCGCCGGAAAGAAGCGTGATAACCGTATTGTGCATACCCATAATAAAACACAATAAAAATAATGCTAAAGACGGCATAATAAAATCAGATCCGCCAAAATCCCATTCCATCGCAGCAATACCGAACCAACCGAATATCAACAGATAAACTGCTTCCAGCCACATGGAAAACCCAAAGCTGCCACGGAAACGCATCTGTTGCGTCCATAAAATCACCCAACCCGAATGCGCGGCACCGGCAACAAAACACAATACACTGATAAAAGTCACCGCGGCAGACCACCAGTCTTGGAGATACAGCACATCAGCCAAAAGAGACATGGAGCCGGTTACGTGGGAAATATAGCGCGCAAATGCAAAGAATCCCCCCGCATTAATCGCACCGGCAAGAAAGGCCATGATGTAGCCCAGCCGTCTGAAACGGGCATCGGAAATATTGTGTTCGTGCAGATACGGGCGATCCGCCTGCCAAAACGGAGGCGTGTGTTGCCTGTGGTGGCGCAATCGGTAGGAGTGGGGCGGTTTGTCAGCGTTCATTGAGTGGGTTTGGAGTTAAACATTCATACAGGGTGTATTTTATATGCAACTGTCTGCCGATAAGAACAAATAATCTAAAGTGTTCCTAAGTTGCCACACTTGCCCATTAAACAATGAGGGCGTACATTAATAGAAAGATATAAACATAAGGAAACATCCGATGAATCCTCTCCGTCTGACCTTATTGTTTGGCGTCGTTGCATTGCTGGCCGCCTGCGCCACCACGCCCGAGCAAAAAGCCGCACGCGCCCAAGCGCAGAAACGCTATGAGCAGGATCTTCAAGTCAATCTTGCCGCACAATGCGATCAGGAAACAGCCGCGCTGATCCGCCGCAAATTTGAAGAAGAAGGCAAACCCGGTGTGGCAACCGCGGAACAAAAAGCCTTCCGCATCAAATATATCGACAAAGTTTCCGACCCGATGTTCCAAGCCTGCTACAAAATGGCATGGCAAAACTATATTTCCCAAGAGCAGTTGCGCGAAGCACGTTACTATCGCTATTACGACGATTGGGGCTATCCGTTTGGCCGTTATCCTTGGTGGTGGTAAGGTATTAACAAACCTCAGGGCCGTCTGAAAGCATATATTTATTGGTTTCAGACGGCCTAAGGTTTATTGAAACGGCAATAACGTTTACAATAGCCGCCTATTCAAACACACTACCCACCACCCATGAACATCTGGCTTGGACAGCGACATCCGCCCCAATTTCCGCAAGGAGCCGCCGTAACCATCGGCAACTTCGACGGCGTACACCTCGGGCACAAACATATCCTGCAAAAACTCAAACGAGAGGCAGACCGGCGCGGTCTGCCTGTTGTCGTTGTTATTTTTGAGCCTCAGCCCAAAGAGTTTTTTGCGCGTAAAGCCGGGAAAAAGCTGCCTTACCGCATCAGTCCGCTGCGTACCAAATTGCGTCTTTTGCGTGAAACCGGCTGCGTGGATGCCGTTTGGGTTTTGCGCTTTAACCAAACTTTCTCCGAGATGAGCGCACAAGCGTTTATCGACCGGCTTTTGCGAAAAACGCTCAATACACGTTATTTGCTGATTGGCGATGATTTCCGTTTCGGTGCGGGTCGGGAAGGCTGTTTTGAACTTTTGGCACAACAGCCCGATATGCAAACCGAGTGCACACCGTCCGTTATCGTTGAAGACATCCGCACCAGCAGTACCGCCGTCCGCCAAGCCCTTTCAGACGGTAAGTTGGAATACGCCAAAAAACTGTTGGGGCACGATTACGTGTTAAGCGGCAAGGTCAAACACGGACAAAAACTCGGCCGCACCATCAACGCGCCTACCGCCAACGTCCAGCTTCCCCCGTATCATTATGCGTTAAGCGGCGTATTTGTCGTCGAAGCTGACGGCGCATTCGGTACGCGCCGGGGCGTGGCCAGCTTTGGTTTTAACCCTACTGTCAGCAACAACCGTTCGCAAAAGTTGGAAGTCCACCTGTTCGATTTCAACGGCGATTTGTACGGCCAGCGCATCTTCGTCCGCTTCCTGCACAAACTGCGTGACGAGAAAAAATTTGAAAGTATCGAAGCATTGAAAACCCAAATTTTGCAAGATATGGAAGATGCAAAGGTTTGGAAAGCATAGAAACGCTTCTATACGCTTATAAAATCAAGACAATTGGGCTACAATAAGTCCTTCGAATTCTTTCAGACGGCCTTTTCTTTTTAAAATGAGCAATCAGGCCGTCTGAAACCGAAATACCGCAACAATAGAGATTAGAAAATGACCGATTACAGTAAAACCGTAAACCTGCTCGAGAGCCCGTTTCCAATGCGCGGCAACCTTGCCAAGCGCGAGCCTGCATGGCTGAAAAGCTGGTACGAGCAAAAACGCTACCAAAAACTGCGCAAAATCGCCAAAGGCCGTCCGAAATTCATCCTGCACGACGGTCCTCCGTATGCCAACGGCGACATCCACATCGGCCATGCCGTCAATAAAATTCTCAAAGACATCATTATCCGCAGCAAAACCCAAGCCGGTTTTGACGCGCCTTATGTACCGGGTTGGGACTGCCACGGTTTGCCTATCGAAGTGATGGTAGAAAAACTGCATGGCAAAGACATGCCTAAAGCCCGTTTCCGCGAATTGTGCCGCGAATACGCCGCCGAACAGATTGCCCGTCAGAAAAAAGACTTTATCCGCTTGGGCGTGTTGGGCGATTGGGACAATCCTTACCTGACCATGGATTTCAAAACCGAAGCTGATACCGTGCGTATGCTAG
The DNA here is from genome assembly GCF_001836705.1 of Neisseria sp. HMSC061B04. Lineage (NCBI taxonomy): Bacteria > Pseudomonadati > Pseudomonadota > Betaproteobacteria > Neisseriales > Neisseriaceae > Neisseria > Neisseria sp. HMSC061B04. The sequence goes on along the minus strand of NZ_KV830180.1, from coordinate 151,451 downwards.
GTGAAATCTACAAATCGGGTTATCTCTACCGCGGTGCGAAACCGGTTCAGTTCTGCTTGGACTGCGGCTCTTCATTGGCCGAAGCGGAAGTGGAATACAAAGACAAAGTATCGCCTGCGATTGACGTTGCCTATCCGTTTAAAGACAATGCCGCGCTTGCCGCCGCATTCGGTTTTCCAGGTATCGAAGGCAAAGCGTTTGCCGTCATCTGGACAACCACGCCTTGGACGCTGCCTGCGAGCCAAGCTGTTTCAGCCGGCGCAGACGTGGTCTATCAACTGATTGATACGCCTAAAGGCAAATTGGTATTGGCGAAAGATTTGGCAGAAGACGCGCTCAAACGCTACGGCTTCGTTTCAGACGACCTGAAAGTATTGGCAGAAACCACCGGCGACAAGCTGGAAAACCTGCACATGAACCATCCGTTCCTCGAACGCGATATCCTCATGCTCAACGGCGAACACGTTACCACCGACGCCGGTACTGGCTTGGTGCACACTGCGCCTGCGCATGGTCTGGAAGACTACGCCGTCTGCAACAAATACGGCATCGAGCTTTACAACCCTGTAAACGCCGAAGGCCGATACATCAGTGAAACGCCGCGCGTCGCAGGCATGAGCGTTTGGGAAGCAAATCCCGTCATCCTGCAATGGCTGGAAGAAACCGGCAACCTCTTGGCAAGCAACAAAATCGAACACAGCTATGCCCACTGCTGGCGCCACAAAACCCCGCTGATTTACCGCGCGACAGGCCAATGGTTTATCGGTATGGACAAAGCCGGAAGCGACGGCAAAACCCTGCGCGACAAAGCCATCAAGGCCGTGGACGACACCGAATTCTTCCCGTCTTGGGGTCGCGCGCGCCTCGAAGCCATGATCGAAGGCCGCCCTGACTGGGTCGTTTCGCGCCAACGCTATTGGGGCACGCCGATGACCTTCTTCGTCCACAAAGAAACAGGCGAGCTGCATCCTAACTCTGCCGAGCTTTTGGAGAAAGTAGCACAACGCATCGAAGAAAAAGGCATCGAAGCATGGTTCTCACTCGATAAAAGCGAATTGTTGAGCGCGGAAGATTGCGAAAACTACGACAAACTTTCTGATACGATGGACGTATGGTTCGACTCCGGTTCGACCCATTATTCCGTCTTGAAACAGCGCAAAGAATTGGACTGGCCTGCCGACCTCTACCTCGAAGGCAGCGACCAACACCGCGGCTGGTTCCAATCTTCCATGCTGACCGGTTGCGCCTCATCAATGGGCCGCGCCCCGTACAAACAGCTTCTGACCCACGGTTTCGTGGTTGACCAAAACGGCCGCAAAATGTCGAAATCCATCGGCAACGTCGTCGCGCCGCAAGAAGTTTATAACGAATTCGGCGCGGATATCCTGCGCCTGTGGGCGGCATCCACCGATTACAGCGGCGAATTGGCGATTTCCAAAGAAATCCTCAAACGCGTTACCGAAAGCTACCGCCGTATTCGCAATACCTTGAGCTTCCTGTTTGCCAACCTCAGCGACTTCAATCCTATTGAAGATGCCGTGCAACAGGCAGACATGGTGGAAATCGACCGCTATGCCTTGGTATTGGCACGTCAGCTGCAAGAGCGTCTGGCGGGCGACTTCTATCCGCGCTACGCCTTCCACTTCGCCGTAAAAGACATTGTTTCTTTCTGCTCGGAAGACTTGGGCGCGTTCTACCTCGACATCCTGAAAGACCGCCTCTACACCACCAAAGCCGACAGCCACGCCCGCCGCAGCGCGCAAACCGCCCTGTACCACATCACACGTAGCCTGGTTCTCTTGATTGCACCGATTTTGTGCTTCACCGGCGAAGAAGCATGGGACATCATCGGCGGCGGCGAAGAAGACAGCGTCCTCTTCCACACATGGCATGAGTTCCCACCCATCAACGAAAAAGCCGAAACCGAACTGGTGAAAAAATGGACGGCAATCCGCGAAGCACGCGAAGCAGTAACTGCCGCCATCGAGCCTTTGCGTACAGACAAAACCGTTGGTTCTTCATTGCAAGCAGAAGCCGAAATTACGGCTCCGGAAGAAATTGCCGACTATCTGAACACTTTGGGCGAAGAATTACGTTTTGCTTTGCTGGTGTCTAAAGCCGAAGTGAAAGTCGGTGATGAACTTGCCGTTACTGCCAAAGCCAGCGACGGCGAAAAATGCGAACGCTGCTGGCACTATACTCACGATGTGGGCGCAGTTGCAGGCCATGAAACTATCTGCAAACGTTGTGCCGACAACGTTGACGGTAAAGGCGAAGACAGACATTACGCTTAATTGTTTGGTCTAAGATAAAGGCCGTCTGAAAACTTTGGAAATAGGTTTTCAGACGGCCTTTGTTTTCGTATAGCGAATAGATTTTGAAGGGTAATTTGGGATTTGTGATTTAGGTAAAATGCAGGATAGGGTTTCAAGTTATTGCAGGGTAGGAGTTTAATTGCACAAAAATAATTCTTACGTCAGGGAGAATTTGTTGAGGATATAGGAATGACGAATAATCATTTGTCTAGAATTGAGATCAATCATTACAATTTTGTATTCGTAAGTCTTAATAAAACAATGAGGTATCATATGCGCCCTAAAGATAAGTTTGACATCAAGGCTTGCAAAAGGATCAAGGAGTGCAACGATGAAGAATTAATTGAGACGGGAGAATGGCTCTCTGGGTGGTTGGGAGATGCCAACTTTCCTATTTTTAGTGAAATTGTTGAAATTTTTATAGAAAGACAAGATACATTACTCCCTTTCATTTCTAATATTTTTTACTCGAATGATAGTATATGCATTTATTGGGTTTTACTTGAACTTTATCCAAAATTATCCTATCAAAATCAAGTAACCTTAGCTATTGATTTGGAACATTGTCTTCATAATATTTCAGAAAAATTAACATTGGATGAAGATGATGAGAATCTTAAAGAAATCTTGGAAAAAGTTTTAAATTAAGTTAGATACATATTTAATGATTTTGAAATAATGTTTTGTCGGAGAAGGTACCTTTCAAAGGGTCTTACTTATTTGATGTATTTTGAACCTTCAAATAGTCTCATCTTTGCATTTTTTCATTAAACGGAAACTATATTTCTCTTTCGTTTTATCCGATATAAAAAGCCGTCTGAAAAAGTTTTCAGACGGCTTTTAGCTATTCTATTGCTAAGTAGAAATTAGCGGGCAGAGCAAGAAGTTTCTACTTTGTTGCCGTATGGGTCAGTGAAGCCGAAGAATGCTTCGCTGCCTTTTTGATGCCATTCGGCACCTTTGCCGAACAAGCCTTGGTTGGCAACATAGCGTTCGCCTGAACCTGCAACGGCAGAAGACAGGGTGGCAACTTTGTCGTCAAGGCGCAATTCAACTTGATCGGTGCTCAGGTTGCGGATTTGTACAGACAGGCCGTTTTCGCAGCTGAATGATTGAACACGGGCATCATGATCGTGTGCACGGCCGTGGTCATGATTGTGCTCGTGACGGTGACCATGGTCATGTTGATGGGCTTCGGGTGCGGCGCAGGCAGCGAGGCTCATGGCGGCGGCAATTGCAAGCAGGGCTTTTACTTTCATTTTTGACTCCTATGGTCAGTGTTGAAGGGAGAATGTAGCGGCATGTTATAAATATCTTTATGGCTTCACAATAGGGATAACCATTATTTACTTTTTCTTCCTGTTTTTGGGAGTATGGCAGGATTCGTTGTAGTTTTGATATGAATGATTAATGCCGTTTGAAAAAAAGCCGCACTTGCGCTAGAGGTAAACGAAAGTGCGGAAAATTCAGAGAGTTACATTGAAATATGGGTTGGGCCGCTTAACGCTGGCGTGCTTTAAAACGGGGGTTGCTCTTGCAAATAACGTACACTTTGCCTTTTCGGCGGACAATTTGGCAGTCGCGGTGTCGTTTTTTTGCAGTTTTCAGGGATGAGAGGACTTGCATCATTTATCCTTTCTGAAGGAAGACATCATGGATTGGTAACGTTGGTTGAACTTGCTGGCGCGGCCTTCGATATTGACATTGCGTTGTTTGCCTGTGTACACGGGGTGGGAAGCGGAAGAAGTATCAAGCGAAAAGAGGGGATACTCTATGCCGTCTTTCCAAACCATGGTTTTGCCGTGGGTATTGGCGCATGAACGGATAAGCCATCCTTGGTCTGCGCCGCTGTCGTAAAACAGGACGGTACGATAGTTGTCCGGGTGGATATCGGGTTTCATTTTTTTTCTCCAGTAAATGTTATGGTATAACATTATACTCCTATAAAAAGAGCAGGCAAGTGTTTTTTGTTTTTCTTTATCACGGGATTGCGGCATTTTGATAAAATATGCGGTTTCAGACGGCCTTTTTTATGAGGCCGTCTGAAACATTTTGTTTTCTGATGATAGGAATATAATGTATCTGCATAAGGGTTTCAGATTGGGCAGTGCGGTAAGCAAGGTGATGCCGATTGTCCATGTATTGTCCAAGCTGGGGCTGTTGTTTTCATTGCTGTTGGCCATGCCGACACTGATGTCGTATTTTTATCACGACAGCGCGTTTTTCGTATTTGCCTATACGGCGTTGACCGTATTGCTGGTGTCGTGCGTAACGTGGGTGCTGACACTGCGTTTCAACCGTGAATTGCGGCCGCGCGACGGATTTACCTTGGTACTGATGCTGTGGCTGGCTTTTGCTGTCGTGGCGGCGATGCCGATTTATTTCTATATGCCGTCCATGAGTTTTACCGATGCATTTTTTGAAGCGATGTCGGGGCTGACGACAACGGGGGCAACAGTGATTTCCGGCTTGGATACGCTGGCGCCATCGGTAAACTTTTGGCGGCACATGCTCAACTGGCTCGGCGGTATGGGTATTATCGTGTTGGCTGTGGCAATTTTGCCGATGTTGGGCGTGGGGGGGACGCAGCTCTTCAAAGCGGAAATTCCGGGTATGGATAAGGAAAGCAAAATGGCTCCCCGTATTTCGCAAGTGGCCAAACGGCTGTGGTTTGCCTATGCGCTGACAACTGCTGCAGCCTTTGTATCCTTGCATATTGCCGGTATGGGCTGGTTTGATGCCTTGTGTCATGCAATGTCGGCTGTGGCTTTAGGCGGTTTTTCAACGCATGATGACAGCGTTGCCTATTTTGATTCTGTAGCAGTCGAGTGGACGTTGATGTTTTTTACTGTCTGGGGCGGTATCAATTTTGCCAGCCATTTTACTGCGCTGGGCAACCGCTCTTGGCGGGTGTATTGGAAGGATGAAGAATGCCGCACCATGCTGCTGGTTTTGTCGGGCAGTATTTTGATTTCGGCATTGTATCTGTGGCAGCAGGACGTGTACCAAAGCCTTGGCGAAGCTTTGCGTTTTGTCAGCTTCAACTTTGTGTCCATCGGATTAGCCAGCGGTTTCTCCAATGCCGACTTTGCACAATGGCCGCTGATTGTGTCGTTGTGGATGTTTTTCCTGTCGAATGTCTTGGCAAGCTCAGGCTCTATGGGCGGCGGTATTAAAAATGTGCGCGCTTTGGTGTTGTTCAAATTCAGCTTGCGCGAGATGTTGATTTTGCTGCACCCGCGTGCGGTTCGTACGGTAAAGGTCAACAACAACTCCATTCCGGATCGTATGGCGCTGACCGTTATGTCGTTCATTTTTATTTATTTTATGACGGTCATCGTATTCAGCTTTTTACTGATGGCCGCAGGCTTGGACTTTTTATCCGCCTTCACGGCAGTCATTGCCTGTATTACCAATGCCGGTCCGGGCTTGGGTGCAGTCGGTCCGTCGCATAATTATGCCGCGCTGAGCGATGTGCAGAAATGGCTGTGTGCGGCAGTGATGCTGTTGGGACGTTTGGAAATTTTTACCGTTTTAATTTTGTTTACTCCGGCATATTGGAAGAAATAAGTGTAGAAAAAGGCCGTCTGAAATTTCAGACGGCCTTTTTATAATGGCTGAATTTAAGCGTATTGCTTGAGCAGTTCTTTAAATTGTTCGCCGGTTTCAGGGTGTTTCAAACCGTAAGCTACAGTCGCTTCAAGGTAACCCAATTTGCTGCCGCAGTCATAGCGCTTGCCTTCAAATGCGTGAGCCAACACAAACTCATGATCAAGCAGGCGGGCGATACCGTCGGTCAGTTGGATTTCACCGCCGGCACCGCGCGGCAGGTTGGTCAACAAGTCAAAAATACGCGGGGGCAGGATGTAGCGGCCGACAACGGCGAGGTTGGAAGGCGCTTCTTCCGGTTTGGGTTTTTCAACGATGTTGATAATACGTTGATAGTTTTTCAGCTGCTCGACTTCGACGATACCGTAAGAACCGGTTTGGGAAGGATCGATGGTTTCAACGCCTAAAACGCTGTTGCCGCTTTGGTTGTACACGTCAACCATTTGTTTTAGCGCGCCTTTAGGCGTATCAATCAAATCGTCTGCCAAAATAACGGCAAAAGGCTCGTTACCAACGGCTGCCTGCGCGCACAATACGGCATGGCCCAAACCCAATGCTTCGGTTTGACGGATGTACATGCAGGTAATGTTGGAAGGCAGGATATCGCGAACATGCGCCAGCAGTTTGTCTTTTTGACGCAATTCCAATTCGGTTTCCAACTCGTATGCTTTGTCGAAGTGGTCTTCGATGCTGCGTTTGTTACGGCCGGTGATGAATACCATTTCGGTACAGCCGGCTTCAACCGCTTCTTCAACTGCATATTGAATCAGAGGCTTATCCACAATAGGCAGCATTTCTTTGGGGCTGGCTTTGGTTGCAGGCAGGAAACGGGTGCCCATACCGGCAACGGGAAAGACGCATTTTTTAATGGGTTTCATATTATTATCCTATTTGATTAAGGGTTATACCCCAAAAGTGTAAAGGTGTAGTCGTATGTAGTGATGATACCACATGATAAAGTATCAGTCGGTTTTAAAAGGTGGATTGATCATGGATACTGTCTTATCCCAGCAACGACAGCAATTCTTCTTCGCTCAATACGGCTATGCCCAGCGTTTGGGCTTTTTCCAATTTACTGCCAGCTGCTTCTCCGGCGACAACGTAGTCGGTTTTTTTGGATACGCTGCCGGAAACTTTACCGCCTGCGGCCTCGATCAAGGCTTGGGCTTGGTCGCGTTTGAGCGTGGGTAAAGTCCCTGTCAATACAAAGGTTTTACCTGCTACGGCCTCATTAATGCCGTCTGAAATAGTTTCATCTTGAAGATTAGACAGCGTTTGAGCAAAGAAAGTTTTCATATTTTCAAGTAGGGCTGCGTTTTGCGGTTTGCTGCGCCAGGCTTGCCAATCGGCAGGCAACGCTTTATCGCTTTGCAAACCTTCTATGCTTTGTCCGGCAAGCTCCCATAAGGCCAGTGCTTTGGTTTCGCTGATTTTAAAATTGGGCAGGCGGGCAATCCAGCGTTGCGGCTCGGCATGGCGCAGCGGTGGGATGGTGACAGCCTGGCCTTGCGGGGCAACACCTACTGCCAGCAGCTCGTCTATCATCGCCTGTTGCGCTTCTTGGGCAAAAAAGTGGGCGATGGATCGGGCAACCACCGTGCCGATATCGGGCAGGCAGGCGAGGATGGGTTCGGGTGCGTGGCGGACGTGTTCGAGCGTACCGAATGCCTGCGCCAGTGTTTTAGCGGTACGTTCGCCGACGTGACGGATGCCGAGGGCAAAAAGGAAGCGCGCAAGTTCGGGCGTTTTGCTGGCTTCTATGCCTGCAAGGATGTTTTCAGCCCATTTGGTCGGCTGTTTTTTATTGTTTTTAGCAAGCATGGCATTGCCGGTCTCGCCTTCAAAGTCTCCAATCTCACTGTTTGATGGTTCTTTTTCACTAGCTGATGCTTTGTCCGCCATTTCCTTCATTTTTTGCAGGGTTGGAATATCGAGGCGGTAGAGGTCGGCGAAATGGCGGACGAGGTCTTGGGCGACCAGCTGCTCGATTTGTTTTTGACCGAGTCCGTCGATGTCCATGGCTTTGCGTGAGGCGAAGTGGATTAAACCTTGCGCGCGTTGTGCTTGGCAAAGCATACCGCCGCTGCATCGGGCAACCGCTTCGCCTTCTTCACGTTCGATTTCGCTGCGGCAGATAGGGCAATGAGTGGGCAGGCGGTAGGGTTTATGTAGCGGTTCGGCTCGGGTTTCAGAAGGTGTTTCGGCAAACAAATCGTCTTGCAGGCCGTCTGAAACGGTAACGTTAGCCTCTTGCATTGGGCGGCGTTCGAAAATCACGCGGACTACCTCGGGAATCACGTCTCCGGCGCGGCGTACGACAACGGTATCGCCAACGCGTACGTCTTTTCGAGACACTTCATCTTGATTGTGCAGTGTAGCATTGGTAACGGTAACACCGCCGACGAATACAGGTTGCAGGCGGGCGACGGGAGTTACTGCGCCGGTGCGCCCGATTTGTACATCAATGGCTTCGACAATGGTCAATGCTTCTTCGGCAGGGAATTTGTGGGCAATGGCCCATCGTGGTGCGCGTGAGATGAAGCCGAGTTCGCGCTGTTGCATCAAGCTGTTGACTTTGACGACCATGCCGTCGATTTCATAGGGTAGAGTAGGGCGTTTTTGCTGCATTTGCTCGTAAAACGCCAATACTTCGTCGATATTTGGGAAGCAGCCGAAATTACCGTCAGGCAGGCTGAAGCCAAGCTCTTTACAGTAGCTCAGTTCTTGCAGGTGTTCTTCTGCGATAAAACCGCTTTGTTGTCGGGCGATGGAATAGGGAAAGAAATGCAGTTTGCGCTGTGCCGTAATGCGCGAGTCGAGTTGGCGTAAACTACCGGCGGCGGCATTGCGCGGATTGGCGAAAGGTTTTTGTCCGTTTTCAGCCTGTCGTTCGTTTAAAGCGGCAAAATCGGCTTTGAGCATCAGTACTTCGCCGCGAATTTCGATAAGATCGGGAATATTTTCTCCATGCAGGCGCAGGGGAATGTTGGATACGGTTTTGACGTTTTGGGTAACGTCTTCGCCTGTTGTTCCATCGCCACGGGTTGCCGCTTGAATCAATACGCCGTCGCGGTAGAGCAGGCTGATGGCCAGACCGTCAAATTTAGGCTCGATAACGTATTCCGGTTTTTTGCCGTTCAAACCTCCACGCACGCGCTCATCGAAAGCATACATTTCGGCATGGTCGAACACGCCGTTTTCATCTTGTGGCGAGAAGGCGTTGGTCAGCGACAGCATCGGTACTTCGTGGCGCACTTCGGCAAAGCCTGCCAGAGGTTCGCCGCCGACGCGCTGGGTTGGGCTGTCGGGCAGTTTGAGCTCGGGGTAGTTTCGCTCCAATGCTTCAAGCTCGCGGAACAATTTGTCGTATTCGGCATCGGGTACGCTGGGCGCATCTAGGGTGTAGTATTCGTAGGCGTAGCGGTTGAGGAGGTCGGTCAGGTATTTGATACGTTGTTCAGTCGGATTCATTGTGTAATCGGAATAGAGTTTTCAGACGGCCTGATGATAGAGAGGCCGTCTGAAAATTGATGAATATTGAAGATGAAGGGATTTTACCTGAAAAAAGCGGATATGCCGTCATTGCATATCCGCTTTTTGATTGGGGAAGTTTAAGAGAACAGGCGCAGGGCTTGTTTGCTGCCGGGTTTGAGGCCGACTTTAAGCATTTCTTCCTGACGGGCCAAAACGTAGTTGCGTACGTCTTTGAGCCATTGGGTGGAAACTTCTTCCATTTGGTCGTTAACCAAATCCAAGCTGAGTTGGCCGGAAAGTTTGACTGCCAAGTCCATGAATTTGTCGAAAGTTTTTTCGCCGGCCGGAACGTGCGGAATATCCAGCAGCATGCTGAAGCCGCGGTAGGCTTGGTTGTCCAGCAAAGGATTGGTAAACGGTTTGTTGTCCAAAGTATGGATGGAGAACAATTGAGGGTTGTTGTTGTCGCCGAAGTGGAACGCGCCGTCTTCGCCCAATTTGAAACCGGTTTCTTCCACGGCGGCACGCAATTCTACGCCGCTGATGTTGGAATGGGAAACCAAGTGAATGGCGATGGTTTGGTCAACACGCGCACAGAATTGGTCGAGGGCTTGTGCGACTTCGGTGAACGCGTCCAAGTCGGTATGCAAAACTTTGCCGTCCATCAGTTGGGCAAAGGCATCAACCTGTTGGTCGAAGTGTTGCAACTCTTCACGTGCGGCCAAACCGTTGCGGCTGACAGCTTGCAGGCCCATGACGAAGCCTTGGTAGTAAACTCCTGGAATCGGCTCGGCAACGCGGAAATGGTCGTCCATGGTGCAACCGATGATTTGGAAGCGGTGGGTAGCGGAAAGGCGCGGCAGGGCATGCAATTCTTGGGCTTGTTTCAGGGAGATATAGGCCATGTAGTCGAAGCGGGGATCAAACCAAGGCAGCTCGACTTGAGATAATTCGTCCAGACTGATCAATGGTACTTGTGCCACGGGTTCGGCTGCGGTTTCTACCGGAGTGGAAGTGGCTTCGGCTGGGCTTACGGTAATTTCGTTGTTCAAGCCGATAACGGTGTGTTGGACTTTTTCTTCTGTGGAGAAGTCGTCTTCCACAGTCAGCTCGACATCGGTTTTCAGTTGGGCAGGGTGGGCCAGTTTGGCTTTGGCCGCGTAGATTTCATCTTGTTCCTGCAGGTTGCGCAATGCCTCTTCATTTTTTTTGTTTTTCTTGATAAACAAACCTTGGCCGCCGGTTTCTTTACTGTCGCGGACGTGTTTCGTTTTGCTGGTCAAAAGTGCATCTTTATCGGAATGGCCGAATTGTTCGCGCACTTGTTTGCGGTATTGGTTTTCCTGGTACATGTTGTAACCGATGACCGCCAAAAGGGCGGCGAGGGCTAAGACGATGAAAATCATGGAGTAATCACTTTTTAAAAAGGCAGCATTCCGTCTTTTTCAGGGTGCGGAATCTTGCTGCGCGGGCAGTTCGTTGGAGCCGGACTTTATGCGTCCGAATGAATAGCTGAATTATAACGAAAATAAACGGTTGTGACAGCATTATGTCTGCCAATCAGTGTTCAGGCCGTCTGAAAGTTATCCGTGTCGGACGGGGAAACCTGCTTTTTGAAGGCGAGGCCAATCGAAGAAATGTCCAGGATCGGTTTTCCTGTCCGGCGCGATGTCCTGATGACCGGTAACGGCCTGAATCGGATAATGCTCGGAAATGGCGGTCAACAAGGCTTGCAGGCTGGTGTATTGTGCTTCGGTAAAAGGCTCGAAATCGCAGCCTTCCAATTCAATACCGATGGAAAAGGCGTTGCATTTTTCTCTGCCTTGAAACGACGATACGCCGGCATGATAGGCCATGTCGTTGCAGGAAACGAATTGGACGGTTTCGCCCTCACGGCTGATGAAAAAATGGCTGGAAACGCGCAAGGTGTGGATGATGCTGAAGAAAGGATGCTCGTCAGGGTTGATTTGGTTGGTAAACAATTTTTCCACCGCCCCCGTGTTGTACTCAAAAGGAGGAAGGGAGATATTGTGGAGGACAACCAAAGAGACGTCTTCATCCGGTTCGCGCGGGCTAAAATTGGGCGAATGAGTTTGGCGTGCATTCAGCCAACGGCCGTTTTGCCAAGTGTTTTTTGAAGGAGAATTCATGGTTTCAGACGGCCTTTCGGGATAGGAAAACATACGTTGGGGAATGCGACAGGCTTAATATGCTTGTTTTCGGTTATACTGTCGCCCGACACGTTCACAAACCAAGAATCCTACCATGTTGAAAAAATTGTTGAAATGGCTGGCCGTATTTTTGACGGCATTTGCCGCCGTGGTTGCCGCATTGTTGTTTGTTCCGAAAAACAACGGCAAACCATACCGTATTACCGTTGCTAAGAATCAAGGTATCTCTTCCGTCAGCCGCAAGCTGGCTCAAGACGGCATTGTTTATAACCGTTATGTATTGGTAGCCGCCGCATATGTGATGGGCGTGCACAACCAACTCAATGCCGGCTCTTACCGTCTGTCTGCCAAAGTATCGGCTTGGGACATTTTAAAACGCATTAAAAAAGGCCGTCCTGATTCGGTCAGCGTGCAAATTCTAGAGGGTGCGCGGTTTGCACAAATGCGCCGTATTATCGACAACACTGCCGATATTGCCCATGATACGCGCGGCTGGAGCGATGAAAAACTGATGGCCGAAGTGGCACCTGATGCCTTGAGCAGCAATCCTGAAGGACAGTTTTTCCCGGATAGTTACGAAATTGATGCCGGCGGCAGCGATCTTCAAATTTATAAAATCGCCTACCGTAAAATGCGGGAAAACCTACAAGAAGCATGGGACGACCGTCAAAGCGGCCTGCCTTATAAAAATCCGTACGAAATGCTGATTATGGCGAGTCTGATTGAAAAAGAAACCGCGCACGAAGACGACCGCGCCCATGTGGCCGCCGTATTCGTCAACCGCCTTAATATCGGCATGCGCCTGCAAACCGACCCGACTGTCATCTATGGTATGGGCGATGCGTATAAGGGCAGAATCCGTAAAGCCGACCTACAACGCGATACGCCTTACAATACTTATACGCGCAGCGGTTTGACGCCGACGCCGATTGCGCTTCCCGGCAAGGCCGCGCTTGAGGCGGCGGGTCATCCGTCTAATGAAAAATATCTGTATTTCGTCTCAAAAATGGATGGTACGGGCCTGAGCGAGTTCAGCCATAATCTTTCTGAGCATAACGCCGCCGTACGCAAATATATTTTGAAGAAATAAACCGAATAGGCCGTCTGAAACATTTATAATCCCTGTTTCAGACGGCCTTTAGATTAACGATATCCATATGAAACCCAGATTTATTACCCTTGACGGCATAGACGGCGCAGGCAAATCCACCAACCTCGCCGTAATGAAAGCATGGTTTGAGAAACACAAACTGCCCGTATTGTTTACGCGCGAACCGGGAGGCACGCCTGCCGGAGAAGCATTGCGCGAAATCCTGCTCAACCCTGCCACCCAAGTAAGCCTGCGCACCGAAACCCTGTTGATGTTTGCCGCCAGACAGCAACACTTGGAAACCGTCATTCTTCCTGCCCTGAAAAACGGCACACATGTCGTTTCTGACCGCTTTACCGATGCAACGTTTGCCTATCAAGGCGGCGGACGCGGCGTTCCCTTGCAAGATATTGCCACGCTTGAGCATTGGGTGCAGGGTGATTTCCGTCCCGATTTGACCTTGCTGTTGGATGTGCCTTTGGAAGTATCGATGGCGCGCATCAACCAAACGCGCGAGAAAGACCGCTTTGAGCAAGAAGCAGCCGAGTTTTTCAATCGGGTGCGGGAAGTGTATCTGCAACGTGCTAACGAACAGCCGGAACGCTATGCCGTCATCGACAGCAGCCAAAGTCTGGACGCGGTAAAAAATCAGATTGAAACCGCGCTAGACAGTCATTTTGGATTGAATGTTTAAGTTTAAATAAAATGCCGTCTGAAAGCAGGTAGTGTGGCGAAGAAATATTATTACAGAAGTTTTTAGACATAAAACCGATTAAAACGAAATATCAAAACAAATGTAATAAATATCGGTATGCGCCACCAAAAGAACATGATAAAATTACGGCCTCTTACAAAGCCGGTCTGTTAACAAACCGACTTTAGAAGTTTAAATGTCTGAAGCAGCCCGTTTCAGACTTGTTCGCTGTAAAATCTCTCTCTCTCGCAAACAGGATCGACAAATGGAAAATTCATTAAAAGAAGCCGCCCTGCAGTTCCACGAATTCCCCGTGCCGGGCAAAATCTCCGTTACCCCAACCAAATCTCTGGCTACTTCTAAAGACTTGGCGTTGGCGTACTCTCCGGGCGTAGCCGCTCCTTGTATGGAAATCCATGCCGATCCGCAAAATGCCTACAAATACACCGCCAAAGGCAATTTGGTTGCCGTGATTTCCAACGGTACCGCAGTGTTGGGTTTGGGCAACATCGGCGCATTGGCCGGCAAACCTGTTATGGAAGGCAAAGGCGTATTGTTCAAAAAATTCGCCGGTGTTGACGTATTCGATATCGAAATCGATGAAAAAGACCCGCAAAAACTGGTGGACATCATCGCTTCTTTGGAACCGACTTTCGGCGGTATCAACCTTGAAGACATCAAAGCGCCCGAGTGCTTCTACATCGAACGCGAATTGCGCAAACGCTGCAAAATCCCCGTATTCCACGACGACCAACACGGTACCGCTATCACCACCGCCGCCGCTGTGTTGAACGCTTTGCGTCATACCGGCCGTAAAATTGAAGAAGCGACTTTGGTGTGCTCCGGCGCAGGTGCGGCCGCGATTGCCTGCTTGAACCAATTGCTGGATTTGGGTCTGAAACGCGAAAACGTGACCGTTTGCGACTCCAAAGGCGTGATTTACAAAACCCGCGAAGACAAAGACCGTATGGACGAGTCCAAACAGTTCTACGCCATTGAAGACAACGGCCAACGCGTATTGGCCGATGCCGTTAAAGGTAAAGACATCTTCTTGGGTCTGTCCGGTGCAAACCTGCTGACGCCTGAAATGCTGAACACCATGAACGAAAAACCAATCGTGTTCGCCATGGCAAACCCGAATCCGGAAATCCTGCCTCCATTGGCAAAAGAAACCCGTCCGGATGTGGTCATCGGTACCGGCCGTTCAGACTTCCCGAACCAAGTGAACAACGTATTGTGCTTCCCATTTATCTTCCGTGGCGCATTGGATGTCGGCGCGACCACCATCAACGAAGAAATGAAACGTGCCTGCGTGTACGCTTTGGCTGATTTGGCGATGGAAGAGGTAACTGAAGAAGTGGTTGCTGCTTACGGTAAGAAATTTGAATTCGGTGCGGAATACCTGATTCCTACCCCATTCGATTCCCGCCTGTTGCCTCGCGTTGCTACAGCTACTGCTAAAGCGGCAATGGAAAGTGGCGTGGCTACCCGTCCAATCGCCGATTTGGATGCGTATGCTGCTAAACTGGCCGGTTTGAAATTGTAATCCGGTAAGTAGTATTTGATTGAAAATGCCGTCTGAAAGTTGTATTTCAGACGGCATTTTTGTTTGTCGCATATTTTATAGAGGGTTTAATGAAACGGCTGAAATGATGAACATGGCAAGCTGCCGATTCAAAATGGGCGTGGAAATATAAATTGCTTGAAGCGCGCCGAGATAAATCAGACGATTTTTTGAGAAAAATGAAATGTTCTTTTATTTCATAATGTGAAAGCTATTTTCAAATCCTGCCAATCTTAGGCAGGATTTTTTCTATAACGCGACGATACCGTCGCTTTTTACCAATTGCAGATAACTAGCTCTCCACTTGTTTTTTGTGTTTTATCTCGACTAATAGAATATACCAGGTTCAGTTCGGTAATTCGGAAGCCTTTAAACAATTCACGGATATCTGGGTGGTCGTTGATAGAGAGCATGACTTTACCCTTGCATTCGCGCATCATTTTGGCCAGCAGCTCATACTGAGACCAATCAAATGAACGATCATAACCTGCAGTTTGCCAATACGGTGGGTCTGCGTAGAAAAATGTATGCTCTCGGTCGTACCGTTGAAAACAACGCTCCCATGATTCATTTTCCACATATACGCCACTCAACCGATTACGAGCAACTTGAAGTTTATCTGCAATTTGAGCTGCATTCCATGCCTTACCAGTTGTAGCTGTTCCAAAGTGCTGATCGCAAATTTTGCCTCCAAAGGCATTATGTTGCAGATAGAAAAAACGTGCGGCACGCTGAATATCGGTCATGCAGTCAGGAGGTGTTGATTGGAGTCTTGCAAATACTTCTCGGCTGGTTAGTGTCCATTGGAATTGGCGCACAAATTCATCAAAATGGTGCTGTACAACACGATATAGATTGATAAGTTGACCATTCAAGTCATTCAATACTTCAACCTTTGCTGGTTGCGGTCGCATAAAGAATAATGCTGCACCACCGGCAAACAGCTCAACGTAACAAGTATGCTCGGGGAACATGGGTAACAAATGTTTTGCCAAACGGCGTTTGCCACCCATCCATGGGACGATAGGCAGAGGCTTTTGAGTCATAACTACTCCTTATATATAAGCATAGGTACTCAAAGGCACTCAGATTTGAATTACTCCGTTTTAAATTGATTCAGCAATTTGCAGCGTGGGCACTTAATTTCAAAGCAGCCACGGCCAACAGCCAAAAGTTTAAAACAATTTTTGCAACGGCATTTCATTTTTCACAGTTCCCTTATCGTTAGTGATAGAATCACCGTGCCTCGCGCGAGGTACGGTAAAAAAGGCTAACGCAGGTCTGGACTGCTGAGGCTGGCGCGGAGAACGGTGGGAGGACACCGCCGCGCAGCCGTTTCTCTTTTAACTGGTTGAATCGCTCCATTCTTCTACATATAAGAAGACAGAGTAATCAACGTCAATCTTAGGCTTGTCATAATTAGTGCGAATCCTGACGCTACGGTCAGTTTTTGCCCCAAAGTTATGATTGAGGAACAAGACGACCATCGTTTTATGTTCAAGAGCCAGATATACCTTTGGATCATTGTAAGTATTCTTGAACTTAGCCTCCAACCATGTATATCCGCCATCTGCCCATAAATCTTGGGTCAAATGAATCTTTTCACATTTACGTAAACCGAGAAGTCTTCTGAGTTCTGCAATTTCAGCAGTAATACTGCTCTGTGTTTCCGATAATGTCTGTAGGTCTTCGATTTTCTTTTGTAACGCAGCCAACTCCTCACTTTCTTCTGCTGCGGAGGCGGACTGCTTTGCAACTTCCAAGTCGGCCATTACTTTAGAAATTTTCAGATGTAGGGCTTCAATCTCATCACTGCCCTTGGCTGAATCAAACTGGATACGCAAGATCTCCAATTGACTCTTCAAAGCAGAAACTGTTGCATCAGACTCAACCAGTTTATTCAATGCCTTATCCAGCTCAGCCTTTTGTTTCGCCAGTTCCACCGCCTGTTCAGAAATATTCGCACTGCTACTTTCCAATAACTTCAGACGGCCTTCTAATGAACCAGCAGACTTAATTGCCGCTTGAGCAACGGCCAATTGTTCAGACAATGCTGCGATTTCAGAGCTCTCATCGGCCTCCTTAACGGCTACCTCAAGCTGCTGAATCTTGGCCAATAAACCGTCAATAACCGCAGAATCAGTTGTGCTACCAGCTGACGGCAACACAATAATTGCCTGACCGCTGACATCAACATTAACTGTCTCTGCGGCCGGCTCATCATCCGACAAATCAACAACAACATTCGTTACACTCGGTTTAACTTGAATCTCGCCTTGCAGATAGGTTTTAACCACATTTCCGCAAACCGCACGTAAGTCATAAGATGCACGAAGCCAGGTTAAACTACGGGTTAAGGCGGCCGGAAATAGTAATACAACCAAATTGTCCGCAACCTTGATTTCAGGACGAACTACCGAACCATCCCCGGCCACGATATCCATTTGAAAATGCGTTTGAGACAAATCCAACGGAGTTGATTCAGCGGTCAATCTCACCTTAAACAAGTGCGTGTCGCCGCGATAAAGAGTGAAGTTTTTTGTTTTCGGCTGCATTTCAGACGGCCTTTCTCAAGTCAACCGGCGAACATAATGATGGCTCGGCCACTCCCATTACTTCCCCGCACCATTCCGAACAGAACCATTTATCTGCCGACTGCCTCAAAAAACGACGGAAAAACGATGTCACGCATAACACACCCAATAAATCATAGCGTTTCCCCTTAGTGTTTCTCCACAAAGAAAACAGACGTTCCATGACGATTTGTTGATTATCCAGCGCAATCAAATCCCACTTTTCGGCAGGAAGCTGCATACGTTTGCAGCGCACACCACCATCACGAAAAGATGATGAATAGCAATCAAAGAGGCCGTCTGAAAACGCTACCGGCACCGCAATTTCACAGTGAGAATATTGACCGCCGGTAACTTTGCGTATTACCCATTCGATGATACGGAAAGCCAAGTCCTTGGGCGTTTTTATCGTCTTGCGGCCTTTATATAAAGACAAATAGACTTTTGCCATTTTCAGACAGCCTCCGGCAAGGAGAATGCAATCTCGATTTTGTCTAAATCAGATTGTTTTTTAGCAGCCTCAATCTTGCTTTGCAGTGCTTGGCGCTGGCCTGCCACATGGGCGGCAAGTTGCTCATAGGCCAGCGTTTTACGTAAAGCAGCAGACTTAAGCACATCAGCGGGAATACCGCGAGCTGTGGCAATACCGTCAAGCACCGGAGTTGGCGCGTTTTTATTTAGCTGCCAAGCTTTTGCTTCGGAAGCCTGAATTGACCAACTTGCAAACTCAAATTCAGGTACGCTGTCGATACCGGCGTGCTTGTTAATAAAAGCCTGAGCGGCAGCATTTAATGCAACGAGTTTTCCGGATTTTACGCCGTCAATATTTGCCGATTCAGGCGGGGTCAGGCTGACGCCGTCTGGCAGGCTGCCAATTTGTTGCCAGATTTGCTCACCATCTTTGGTAAATACCAAGACGCCACGATAATCGGGAATAATCTCCCATTTTTCTCCCGTCCATCTTGCTGCTTGAAATTCTTTCAACGTCGGTAATTCGGCTTCGATACTTTGGCGACCGTCATCAAAATATTGCTCTTCGACAAACAGGCCGTCTGAATCAATTACACATCTTGTCATTTTTTCAATTCCTTGATTTCGGTTTCTAATGTTTCAATTCTTGCGGCCATTTCTTGAATGGCTTTAGTCAAAACTGGAATGAACGTTTCGTATTCAATTGTGTATGTATCGTTCTTTTCATTTACCATTGGCAGGCGGCCATATTCATCTTCCAGCGCGGCAATGTCCTGGGCGATAAACCAATGCTGCAAACGGTCTTCTTTATGGCGGCCGTCTTTTGTTGGGTTCTTCCACCATTCACTCACTTTGGCTGCGCGTTCTTCTTCTGGGAAATCGGCAAACAATTCGTCAACATAAGCATCGCGGCGGTCGTAGTAGCCTGTGACCGGCTTTAATTTCATGACAAATTTCAGGCCGTTTTCCAGCGGTTTGACGTCGGCTTTATCGCGGCCGTCTGAGCGGATGTTCACGGCTGTTGGCGCGTATAAAGTTTGCCCCGTCGTGCCAATTTGGATTTCGTTGTCACCGTTTAGTCGCGCGCCATAGCCGATGGCGATGGAGTTTGTGATTTTGCCTTTTAAAATATCGCCTTGGACATTTCGATACCCGGCACTATCACCAATAACAACGCATTGCTCACTGCTTGCCGTAGGGATTGTCCAATACCCAATAGCGGTGGTTGAAATATGGGTGCCTGTTCGCAATGATGACGCCCCGATTGCGGTCGTTTTTTGATAATTCTCTCCCGTCAATGCAGCGTCGGCGCCGATGATTGTTGAATATCCTGCAGTCAAAGCCTTATTCATCGTGTTTGAGCCGATGATGGTCAACTCTTCGTTTTTAGTAGCAGCTGAATTTGCAGAATAGACGTATTTCAGCTCAGCTGCGCCGGTGGCGGTCAGCTCTTTAGAGCTTTGAATGGTGAATGTATTGCCGTTCACCGATACAACCTGAGCCGGTACGACGTCGTTTTGTAAGGTTTGCGCCGTGCCTGATGTAAGGCGTATGCCAACCCAATAAGTCGCTTGCGCATCGCGAATGTTGGGAAATGTAAGCGTAATACTTTTTCCAGATTGAGCGTAGGTACCTACTTCGGTTCCCGTCCAGACAACATCTCCGCCATTTGGAGCGCGGTTTCTTTCCAGGTTCTCCATTGCCGCCGCGCCGATTACGGTAACTTTTTCGGCCATTTTTGTATTTCGCGCCGCGCTCCCGCCAATGGCAGTTTGAGCTGAGCGGCCTTGATATGATTGCAGTACGGCTTCGCCGATTGCGATTGTTTTTGAGGTTTGGGATGGCCAGAAAACTTCGATGTCGCCCGATAATCCGACTGGAGCAGTACCAGCCATCGCACCTGCGCCAAGTGCAATATTTGATGATCCTACGCCTAATCCTTGCCCGGCATTTCGCCCAATCGCGACATTTGAAAAGCCACTTGTGATTGCACGGCCAGCATTACCACCAATGCCGATGTTGCGGGTACCAGCCATTTTTGACTGGTCATACCATTCTGTTTCAGCTTGTACGTTGATTAAGCTGTCAGGCCCAATAGCAATATTGTCCCTGCTTACTTTCGAAAAGCCCTGCGCACGGTCGCCAATAGCGATTGAGGAAACGCATTTTTCCATCCGCTCCATTGCGCCTTCGCCAATAACGATTAAACCTGCACCAGTCCATTCATTCGATTTGAGGTTGGCCGCTGCACCAGAACCAGTAATGAAACGGCCAATGCCCGTGCGGGGTGTCTGATATTGCACATCAACAATTTTTCCGTTGATGTTAAATTTTCCGTTTGTATATTTATTGCCATGCGGATAGTTATTGCCAACATCAATAGTCAATCCTAAACAATCCATCACCACATTTAAACCAGCAGTATCAGCAGCGTTAAATGCGGCAACTTCATTGTTGCGGTTGGAGTCATATCCAAAATCACGTAAACTTAAGGCACCAAAATGCAGACGGTGCCAACGCATACCGTTGGAGGCAACGATAATGGTACCGCCATTGTCGACACTGGTTTTGTCATTTGGGGCTGCGACAAACAGCCCACCACCAATACCAGGGGTAGACGCGTAATAACCACTCACATTGACATATAAACTGTTACTTTCGTAGTTTCTTAATTCATTTACATCTTTGACTGATGCACTTTGGGAAGCGAGGTAATCCACAACAGCTTGAGGAGTGACTGCATAACCACCATCATCCTTATGTCTCACGATGTCAGAAGTTAGTTTAGTAACCCCCGCTTTGAGCTCTGTAGCTGATTCAACGGATTTTTTATATTTATTAAATTCATCTTCTTGATTTTCATACTTCTTCTTCAACCACTGTGTTCGCGCTCCCAACTGCTTGGCCTGGCGATTCGCTACACCATCTGCCCCTCCCATAACTGGGTCGGTCATTTCGATTTGATATAAATCGTCCACCCATTCTGGGGTGACTTTATTTTCTTGTATTGTTGCCATCTTTAAGCTGCTCCGAAATTGTAATCGCCGTCAAAATTGACTTTGCCGTTGTAATAAAGCGGCGTGTCCTGATAGTCCAAACGCACCAACACGCAGCGTGCTGGTGCAAAGGCCGGAAGTGTTTCCCGCAACAGACGGGCTTCTGTATTGGTAATAGGTCGACTGAAAGTAATTGAGTAATGCGCCCACAAACGGTGGTCGCCATACATATAAATGCCTTTGTGATTAATACTGCCGTCGTAGATTTGGCCACCAAGCCCTTCAATCAGACCGATTTCGCCGAAACCCAAACGGCGGCAAATTTCACGTACTGCCCAAGGTGTACCTTTGCGGCGGTGCAAAAATACGGCATCTTTAATGAGCTTGCGACGGGTTTTATTGTCTTTGGCCAACCAATAACCGTCTGAGCCAACCATGCTTCGGCTCTCGGCCAATAGCTCAAGGTGTTTATCATCTACTTGCTCAAGCAAACGTGGAATGAGCTTAGTGAGTGTGAGTCGTCTGTAACCATTACTGAGATTAGCCAAACGCGTAAATCGTGGGTCTTGGTCCATAATTAAGGCATATTTGAGCTTAGCCATCCTGCTGCTCCATATCGACGGACAGCCCAAATGACACGCACCGCGCCCATTGATTAGGTGCAATCAAAATGACATCGCTGTCGCGCAATTCGCCATACTGATTGGACAAAATGACGTTGTACACGCCGCTTACCTTCAAGGCCGTCTGAATATCCAAAGGCACAACATCTTTGCCGAGCTTGGAATAGCGGGCGGTTTCATAGTCTGACCAAGCCGCGCTGGCAGCAGCTAAGACCGATTTCGAATCAGCTCCTTTGAACAGCACCAAGCGGGCATCAATTTTGTATTCCACCACTTCTGGCGCACGCACGATCACAGTGTCACAGAGTGGACGTACCGTCTCATCGCTCAATGCCGCTGATACCTTGTCAATCAATTCTTGGCCGGGCAGTCCGTCAGTCGTCAGCAACGTAACGGCTACTGTGCCGCCAATCGCGTTTCCGGAAGAATCAACATCGTTGCCGACGTGGACACCAACAATCGCTTGTGAAACCCTGCGCGCGTAATACTCGTAAGCCTTTCTCGGTCCTCCGACTGAAAATGCTTCAAAGGCAAGCAAAATACGCTCTCGGTAGGAGTCGTCACTCTCAATAACAACTCCGCCGGACGATACAGTAATATTGCTGACCTCAACATCAATCTCATCATGCAGTGGCTTGACCAAAGTATTGATTTGACCGATTGTCCAGCCATTTCCGGCTGTTCCGGTTATTGTGCATTGCGCCGGTAAATCGACCGTATTACGGCTGGATGACAAAGTTGCCGATGTGGTCGTTTTAAAAGTCAGTTCACCTACGCTGACTTGAGTACCAACCGGTATAAAAACCTGTTCTGCAGACAAGTTGGCATCACACGAAAATCGCAATGTTGTCAGAGCAGGTTGTGCCTCCAATCGTGGCGTGGCCACATCGTCGCCACATAAATCCAACATCAAACCGGTCGCAAAGCGCACGTGCTGTTGGCGGTAGGCTTCATTCACCTGCTGACGAGTCAATGCTTCACGGTAGGCGTACACATTAATCAGCAAACGTTCGATATGAGCCGGTTGCAAGGTTTTGCCACTGTCGCGCTCATATCTAGCAATGGTATCGGCCAAAATCGTCTGCAAATCATCATCTACGACCTTGACGTCTTCACGCTTTAAATTGCTTAAATCCACGTTGCATTCTCCAAATTCACAGCCGTGCTATAGACCTCGCCCGATACATCATCAGCCACACGCCAGCGGACGGTCATGGTGATGTGTGGGGCGTGGCCGCTAAAGGTTACGTCTTCGACGCCGGCGCGTTTTTCCCATGTCTGAATAGCCAATACGACTTCACGTACGATATTTGGCACAAACACGTCTTCCGGCGTGTCGATGTAATCGAAATGGTTGCTGCCAAAGTCCGGACGAGTTACATCCGAGCCTTTTCTCGTAGACAAAATGTTATGAATACACAGATCAATATCGTCCACGCCCTGAGCCAAGCCGCTGTCGCCGGGGGCGAGCTGCCAGTGTTTGGAAATCGGCGTGTCGAATTGCATAAGAAATCCCTGTATCCGTAATGAATACAGGGATTTTATGAAAGGCCGTCGAAAACTGATTTTAAAACGGATTAAAGACTATTCAGGTAAACCAGTTTTACCACCAGAGTCCCCGGGATGTTTATGTTGGGACAAAGGAATCCCATTGAGGATAATCTCACCATTCACTACCATAGTACCCTCAATATTTGCAGCATCACCACCACCTGAATTAACTGCTGACAGACCAGCTGTATAAGCCAACAATCCATTGACTGTCGTATTTCCGCTAACCATCGTTTCTGGAGTTTCGATAGACACTTTGGCTCCAGCTTTAATTTTAACCACTCCGTCAGTCTGAACAGAAACATCCCCGCTGGCACGGTCATGCTCAATCACAGTGCCATTTTTAAATCGGCGTATCCATTTGTCTTTACTGCTTGCAGGAGGCTTGTCGGCCGTGCTGTAAATTGCGCCAATCACACAGCCGTTTTCGCCGCGAGCGTCCAGCAAGCAGACAACTTGCTCACCTTCGTCGGGCAAGCTGTAAAACTGATTACCGCCGGCGGCTGGTGTGCTCATCGGTAGCCAGTCGGTTTCCATATCTTCCAATGCAGGAATTTTAACACGCAGATTATGACCGGCTTCATCTACCGCCGATACCATGCCAAATTGTAGAGTCGCCGTAAAATCATGCGTTTGAGACATCTACTTTCTCCTCGTCTTCAATATACTCAATCATCTTAACCTCCAGTTCGGTCGTATAGCCGCTACTGCTGCGATATTCATGCCGTGCTTGTTTAACCAAATACTTACCGGAAAACTTACCCATGTTTTTCAGCCTAACGGTTTGCCCTGCAACCAGCAGCGCGTTGCCGAACAAGGTGATGTTTCCGGCACATTGATCGTCTTGTGCGTCAGCCAGTTTGGCATCGGCACGAGCATTAAGCTGCGCTTGGCTCTCTCCTTTATTCGGCACTATTTTCAAGGTGTCACCAGTGTGGCCACGTTTAGATTTTGGGCGTAAAGGTTTTGTTTTCCGCTTAGCAGACACCGTTTTTTTGGTTTTCGGGTCATAACCGCGCATCTCAACCTGGGTTGGCACGCCTTTAATCAAGTCACGTAGACGAATTCTCATCATATCTTCCGGACTCAACACCACCACGGCTTCACGCTCTTTCAGGGCAGCATTATCGGCAAACACCAGCTTATCCCCGACAATTTTGAAGGTGTGGCCATACTCTTTGGCCAACCGGCTTAAAAACTCAACGTCGCGTTCCTGATACTGAGTTACGCGTTTTATTTTGATGTCTTTAACTTGCCCGGTAAGCTGCAATTTCAAACGGCCTGCCACTTGACGAACAATCTCTGCAAGCGTGGTATTTTCATACGCACGACCTTTTAAGGTACGGCTTGCTTTACTGATACCTGCAGACAAAGCCTTCATGCTTACCGTTGACGGAGGATGGTTATACTCAATTTCAGCGATTTCAAAGCTGCCCAATGCCACCAAACCGGTAAATTGGTCGCCCAAACTCAACGAAAGTGCATCGCCTTGCTCAGGATACCAGCCACGCAACCAGCGGCCGTCGGTATCTTCAAATTCTACCTGCAGTTCATCAGATTGCCCCTCAAGATAATCTGTATAAACGAAGGAAATCAGATACGGTGCAATGTCGCCGGTGATGTCTTTGTTTTCGTAGCTCAGTGTGAAATCCGGCTTGGTTACCGGGTGTGTACCGCCTGAACCGCCTTGCACGGCCAAGCCGGACAATAAAGACGAAATATTCATGGTCTTCCTTTTCAGACGGCCTTAACGCAGCCAAGGCGGTAAATCGGCCTGATTGTTTTTAGGTTTGCTTTCCAATACTGGAACAAATACTGTCAAACCACTGACAAACTCTTCAGCCAACGGCAAATGCGGATTTGCCGCAATAAGGCCGTCAATCAGTAGCGCATTGCCGTAGTGCTTATGGGCAATCAAATCCCAGCGGTCACCGTCTTTAGTTATATAACGTAAAACTGCACTCATGAATCACTCCGTGTTGCAAGCCATCCAGTCAAAGTTTCAACTGCTGACGCCCCATTCGCCATCGCCTCTGTTGCCGTCATAATGGATGACCCGGCGGCATCCAACCAACTTCCGACTGAACCGCTCTCATAACCCGATCTTAGGCTTGCAACCGTATTACCAAGTGCATTTCCAGCCATACCGAGCTGCTCTGCCAGTTTTGTTGCGCTCGTCAAGTCACCAACAACAGCCGTCACTTCTCCAATGCCGTTCAAGTTTTGTAGAACCGGCGCAGCAACACCAAGTGCATCACCGACCAAGTGCAAAAGTCCGGCAGGATCATTTTTTAGCTCTTTCGCCGCTGTAATAATGCCTTGCACTTGTTCAATGCCACTTTCTGCAGCCCTATAAATTTTTACTCCTGTCTCAACCGCTTTGATTACCTCAGACGCCTGTGCCTGAACCGACTCGGGCAGCAGGGACAGTAATGGATTTTGTTTGCCGCTGATAATCGCTGGTGTTGGCAGCGGATTATTTGGGTCGCCGACAAACTCGGTCAGCTCCACATCCAGCTCACGCGCGGCGGTACGGCCTTTGCTATCCTGAATCAATGTGCGCTCGGTCAGGCTTTCAATTACAAACCAACCGACAAATCGCCCTGAACCATAAACCAACGACACTGCCTGCTGCGCCTCCAGAGCAGCCAGTAAGCCCTTGTAGGCCGTGTCGGGATTACCCAACATCCAATGCAGCTTTAACCCAAATCTCAGCGTGGTCAGCTCATTTTCCATCGCCTGCAGGCGTGGTCTTCCCTTAAGCACTTCATGCTTGGCAAACTTGGCCGAGTGCTGCGCTTCCAGGCTGGAAAAACTTTGCAAGGTTTCAAACCGTACATCGCCCAACATTGCATACATCAGAAAGCCCTCCGTTCACGGTCGGCCATCATACGTTGAAACAGCATTTCAAATTCGCGCAAACCCATTTGCAAGGCCGTTTGAATTTGTGCAGGGTTACCACCTGGCGCGTTGATGGTCGGATTAAAATGGATGGTCACCCCGCCAGGGGCGGACGCAGCTTGCCTCGCCTGCTCGAAATCTGCACGATGGCCGGATACACGCGCAGCAACATCAGCACGTAACTGACCGACACGGTTCGTAAAACTGTCTTTCAGACGGCCTGCCCATGTGCCGATAGTACCGATTGGCCGACTGGCCGTGCGACGGATACCGATGTCCAAAACTTGAGTGATAAAGCCACCAAAACGGCGGAATTCACGACTTGGAGAATGGATATCCATTACCGCCTGGAATTTTGCCTTAATCGAATTACCGATAGATGCAATTGTGTTATATACAGCTGCCGCCGCCGATTTAATGCCGTTAATTAATCCTTGAATCAACATGCGGCCGAAACCAGTGAATGTCGATGGTAGCGTTACCCCAAACCAGCTCAACACTCCGGAAAAGACACGATAGAACAATCCCATTGGAGAAAAGTTGAGAATCGTGGCAGCAATATTGCCAATACCGCTATTAAAAAATGCAGTAATTTGAGCCCATAAACCGCTGAAAAAGGTTACCAAGCTTTGCCATAATGCCTTTGCGCCACCAACGACAGCAGACCAATTGTCATAAAGCAAATATGCAGCAACAGCTAACAAACCTATAGCGATACCAATAGGATTGGCCATCAAGAACATACCTAAACGCATGAACAGGCCGGTAATCTGTAAAATCCCCGTGCGGAAGATATTGACGATAAACATACCGCCAAGGAGCGTGGTTTTAAATAAGGCCAAACCACCTATAAAACCAATCAGTGTACGGGTCAATGTAGGATTGGCAGCCGCCCAATCAGAAATACTATGAATAATAGGCGCGATAGATGACATTAAAGAATTAATCGCTGGTAGTAATGTCGAGCCAATAACAATCCCCAACTCTTTCAAGCTGTTTTTAAAGATTTCCCAATTGGCAGCTGTAGTCTCTGAGCGAGCAGCAAACTCTTTACTCATCGAACCTTCGAAACTCAACTTGCCATCTTTTCCTGTATCCTTTAAAGCTCTGATTGATTTCTCATAAAGATCTACATTACCAGCCAAGACTGCGATGTCATCCGCGTACTCCAATCCGAATAAATCAACCAATGCACCCATTTGTTGTTCTTTGGGAAGCTTATTCAACGTCTTCAAAAAATCCTGTAAAGCTTGTTCCCCATTTTCGGAAATCGCTTTTTTCAAATCTTTTGATTCCAGACCCATCATCTGCAATGTTGCTTGAAATTTTTTTCCTTGTTTGTCGGCAGTCATCAACTTGGTCAGCATTCCATTAATTGCCGTACCGGCAACCTCGGGAGACTTGCCCAAACTGATAAAAGTATTTGCTAAAGAGGCAGTCTGTAGCTCAGTCAATCCAAACTGCTTGGCCACACCACCGACGCGTCCTAATGCATTGACAATATCTGAAGCTTTTGCGGGGCTATTATTGGATAAATGGTTAATTGCATCGCCAAGCTTACCAATCTGCTCAATAGGAATCTTATAGACATTGGCCAGCTTAGCCATACTTTCACCGGCCTGATCTGCGGACATATCAAAAGCAACCGACATCTTGGCAATCGTTTCCGTAAAGCCAATAATATCGTTCCGAGCTATACCAAGTTGACCGCCCGAAGCAGCAATAGCGGCCAATTCTTCTGCCGCCATTGGAATTTTGCGGGTTAGGGCAAGAATATCATTGCCCATTTGCTTGAATTGCTGTGGTGTATCAAAGTCCACGACTTTTTTCACATCAGCCATTGAAGATTCAAAGTCCATGGCCAATTTG
Organism: Neisseria sp. HMSC061B04; assembly: GCF_001836705.1. Classification (NCBI taxonomy): domain Bacteria; kingdom Pseudomonadati; phylum Pseudomonadota; class Betaproteobacteria; order Neisseriales; family Neisseriaceae; genus Neisseria; species Neisseria sp. HMSC061B04. The sequence goes on along the minus strand of NZ_KV830180.1, from coordinate 123,550 downwards.
ACCGGGACAACAGCCGTCGCACCAATTGATACAACTGACATTACCTGTTCGCGCATTTTTCCACGCTGTTCTTTCAGATGACCAAGTTTTGTATCAATATTGGAAAGTTTGAGTTGTTTTTTACGAACTTTATCGATAGCTGTGCCAAGTTAGGTATATTCACGCCGTAATTCATTTACGCGTTGCCGTGACATCCGCAGCGGATTTTGCAAAGTCTGACCAATCAAACGTTGCCGTGCAGACAAGCGTTGTTGTTCGTCATTCAGACTTTTGATTGAACCTTTAAGATTTTTCAGACCTGAAATCGCTGCACCGGCAGCAAAACCGACCTTTACACCGATTGCCAAATCTGCGGACATGATTTATTATCCTAAGTAGATATTGAGGGATTTAAAAATGAATAAATTTTTTGATTTTGCTATCGATTTCCCAGCTGAAAAACTGGTTTCAGCAGCAATCCTTCTAGGATTCATAATCGGTAGCATTAAAGGAAATTGGGCGATGGGGATTGCTTACGGCATTTTCGCTCCGCTCACTTTAATCCCAGTAATATTACTCATCGCCTTTTTGGGTATTCTCTATAAATTTTTTACCCGAAACTAAATTAAAGACTTCCTGTAGCCCGCCTTGATTTGGCGGGCTGCTTCTTTTTGCCAGTCTTCAAACTCATCAAGCGGCATGGCATACACCTCTTGTACGCTCCAGCCAAACCACCAAGCCAAATCAGCAACAGCATTCAAAAGCTGCTCATCAGCTTCTTCATTACTCAGCAGCGGCTTCGTCTTCTTGCGAGCGACGAAACCAGTCTTGCACCTGTTTGTAGTCATACAAATCCAGCTCGTCCAAATCTTCAGGTACCAAACCTGTGATGCGCGCGAAAATCGTCAACTCCTGCTCGGCATCGCTGCTCAAGTGCGCCACAGCACGCAAATCACCCACACGCGGACGGCGCAGTTTCAGTTCGGTCAGGTTTTCGCCCGTCGCCAAACGTACAGGATATTTAAGCTTTACAGTTTTGGTTGCACCCAAGTTTTCTTGCAGTTTTTGTGCTTCAGTCATCATTTAATCCTTTTGAAAATCAATAAAAAATTGCTGTACCCAAGAAAGATACAGCAATTCTGCCAAAGGCCGTCTGAACCGGCTTTTAATGTGTTTTAATACTTATGCACCGATGTTTTTACGCATCTGTGCTAATACATCTACGCCGTCCACGCGCAGAATATTATTGAAGGAGTTGTAGTAGAAGAGCTCCCGACCATCAGCGACTTGGCGTACTTCATTTACATGGAAGGTGCTGGAAAACTCTGCCTTTTCTTTTGGTTTAAAGCCACCCAACGCATCTTTGCCGAATGTGCCGGTCATAGTAGTGACCATCGGCACTTCTTTCTGCAAACCTGCTGCGTCGAATGTTTGCAGGTTGGAACGAATCATCAGCTGCACCGCTTTAAACGGATTTTTACTACGCGCAGCCACTTCGGGATAGAAGCTGTTCCATTTAATTTCGGATTCCAATGCTTCCATGCCGCTAGGCAGCTTGATGGTGCCGAAAAGACCCAAGCCGGTGACTTCATCCATGGTGTACTCGACTTCGGGCGCGGTAATTTCAGAGGCCTTGCCCAACAGATTATTGCCGTCGATATAGACGTTGGCATTGTATATTGCATTTAATTGCGCCATGTTTCAGCTCCTTAATTGCCGCTGACCAAGTTGGCCAGATATTTTCGGGTCATGACCGAGGTATTGGTCAGACGTTCGGCCGGGATTTTCGGTGTGTAGGAATATACGATGGGGACTTGGCCTTTGCTGAATGCGTCGACTAAATCGTAGTCGTAGTCCAAGCTCAGAGAGAAGCCGACGATGGATGGCAACGTACTCATGTAGGTACGGACGGTTTCCAGCAGGCTGTCGAGCAAGGCTTCGTCAATCGGGCGGTCGACATATTGCAGCTCAGCGCGACGGATGGACTCATCAATCAAGTCGCCGGTACGTTGGGCTACCTCAAAGTTCTTGATGTGAGAAGTAGTTGGGAAACAGGCAAGACGGTTGCCCCACATACGATACCCAGTACCATAGCTATTGAAGACGGTAGTAATGCCTTTTTCATTGAGGCGGTTGGTTTCGGACTGCGGGTCGTCGGCGCGAGCAGTCAGACCGATTTCCACGCCGGTTACGCCCAAGAGTTCGCGGTTGGATTTGCTAAACCAATAACCCTGCTCAACGTCGGTCTTCATGCGCAGACCGGCAGCGTGGGTAGCCAGTGATTCCATACCCAACAGACCGATCACATGCGGGAAAAACAACTCGGCACGGTCGCTTGATGTCTGAAAATTAATCGTACCCAATGGTCCACGGCCTTCGAGAGCTTTGCTCAAGGTCGTGCCTTCAGGTGCGTTGATATAGGCAATTGCATTCAGGTTGTCGGCCACAGTAATCATTTTGGCGGCGACGGTAGCCGTTTTGTCGTAATTCGGCACAATAATGATTTTGGCATCTGCACCTTGGCGATTGTAGCCTTCTGAGAGCAGCTCCAAGCCCGTGCGCTTTCCGGTAGCTGCGACATATGCACCGATGATGTCGGCCTCTGTTACTTTGGTCGGGTCTACGTAGCTGTAACTGATTTTCGGGGCGGTCGGTTTGGTTTTATACACAATCTCGCCGGTTAGCGCATTGATCGTGTAGTGCTGGCCTTCGATCAGTGCGGCTGCGCCGTCAGTCAGGGCATAACCGGCCAGAAGTGCAGGTTTGGCGGTATAGGCCGTCAAGGTATTGCTGTCGACGGTCAATACTTCGCTCTGTACTTGGGTCTTATGGCGTGCGGGATCGCACACGTTAATCACATAAGCCACACCAGAAGCATAACGTGTCCAAATATTGGCCGCGTCAGGCAATGTAAAGCCTTTACCGGTCAGCTCACCGCCAAATTGTGCAAAGTCTTTCTTGGTTTGACACACAGTCAATTCGTTGACCGCACCGACTGGTGCAGTACCGACAATAGCCGTAATCGCACCGTCAACGGTATAGACAGGATTAGAACCACCGTCAATACGGATGGTCTCCGTACCATGATGATAGGCTGCTGCCATTATGAATTCTCCTTAGGTTTTAAATCAGGGTTTAATGCATTTCCATTCAAGCGGCCATGCACCTTAATGAGCAAGGGATTGGTATTGGGCTTACAAACTTCGACTTGTTGAGTTTCCGTCTGAACGGTCAGCTCATACTGCCATGCACCGGCATCTTCGTTTAAAAAACGCTCTTGCAATAAATGACACGGCAGACAGTTTGGAGGGCGGAAACCGACAATCGCCAACCGGGCTTCGTCTAAAATTGCTAGTGTGCCTTCATCGCCGTGCAGATTGCTGCCGATAACGGTTAACACCAGTGTCATGTCGCGCTGCTGGGCAATGTTGCCCAAATGTTCCAAATCAGTGAACTTACTGCCACCGTAGCCAACCAAAATCGCACCGGTCGGGTGGATAAACTGGTATTCAGACGGTCTTTCGGGGAACGCTTCCACGATGACCCATGGAATGGCCGTCTGCAAATGCTCAACTACCGCGTCAATAACAGGACGTGTCGCACTCACAATCAATACCCCATCATGTCAATACGCGAACCGCCACGCGTGTGATACGCACCTGGCTCCGGCTGCGCCTCTTTGTCCAAAGTATCAACGCCGATATGTATTTTTCCGTCGCGGATGGCTTCTAACGTTTTCAGAGTCGCGTTGTAGGCAGTCTCCAACGTTTTCGGAAACTCCGCCCGATTGATGCGGCGCGAGTGCAGGAAATGGCGGGCAATGTTGATACACAATGGCGGCAACACAGTCGGCACTGACTTGAGCGGCAGCGGGTAGCGTCCGCGCAAGTAGCCGTCAACCAAATCACAGGCATACCGAATCGCTTCATCGACCACATCCCAGTCAGGGTCAGTCGCGCGCGGCTCATCGTTGGTCAACTGCACCAATTCCGGCTTACTCATAGCCTTGAGCATATTCTCGGCGTTGATGTAGTACATTACGCGTCCGCCTTTGTTTTGCGTTGCGTTTTGGTTTTGGACTCAGGATCTTCAGTCGGATTAGATTCAGACGGCGTTTTCTCTTGAGCTTCTGCCTGTTGTGCATCCAGCTCTTCGCCTGTAGTTGCCGTCGGCGTCACATGAGCGGCCACTGATTCGTATTGTTCAGGTGTCAACTCAACTGCTTCACCTGCTTCCACACGGAATTGCTTACCGGCTTCGTCTTCAAGAATCAATGCAGTGTTTGCGATATAAACCTTAGCCATGATTAACCTTTCAACAATACACGAACAGTTTCACCTGCGGCGGTTGCAGCAGTCAGAGCCGTACCGGCAATTTTTGCCGCACCGGATACTGCACAGCCTTGTGCGTCCGCACCTACTTCGGCACCGATAGCCACTGCGCCACCTGATTCGACAACAGCAATACCGACCACATCGACTGCAGCAGTATCACCAGTTTCAACATCATATGGAGCAACACCCAAAACGGCCTCGCCGGCTTTAGCCTGTGCGCCTTTAAAATTAACAAAGCGGTTTTTCACAATCGCGCCTGTTGCGGTAATGGTAGTTACCAGTACCACTTGTTTGGTTTGAGCCATTTAAACCTCTACTTTCTGCATAACTGCATTTTCTTTCAAACGATAAGCTTCCAATTCCCACAGATGGCGAATAGCATCCTGGTATGCCAATTCACAGCCCATCTGTTCGTCAAAAATATCGTGGCTAAAACAAGCCGCCTTACCAATCACGACAAAACCTGATTTCAGGGTCAACGAGCAAACGATTGCAGTTGTCTCACCCACACGGTGATAATCAGCCTGAGCAATCTTGTTTTCGATTTCTTGAGGTGTAATCTTTAAGCTCATATTTTTTCTCCCTAGCCGTCTAGGCACTCCAGACGGCCTTGTCAATTAATCTACTGCGTTTTCAAACAAGAAACCGCACGCACTACCCACCACAGCCGCTTTGCGGATATCGGTATAACGGGCGTATTCGACTTTGCCGCCAACTTCTTCATAACGGTCGACCACAGGCATGCCACGGCGGCGGAAGGTATAACCGAATGCAGGTTCGCCTTCGTCATTGCCGTCTGAAACCAAATCGGGTCGAACAATCAGGCTGGCAAATTTACCCCAAACATCCTTGGTGGGTTTGCCGGTTGCAACAGATGAAACAGCCTGACCGACAATGATGTCATCCAGTTCCAGCAGGTTTTTCAACTGCTCGACAGTCAACAGAGATTTACGGTCATTGGCGGACAGGGAGGCGAGGAGAGCCTTATTGCGCTTGAGTTGAGACAATACGCTGGCACCTACTACCAATACGCCGGGGCGCACACCGCAAGCTGCACGGACGGTTTCACGTGCACTTTCAATATCGGCCAGCGGGTCTGAATTATCGGCACTCCACTTTTTCGTGGCCGCCAAATCTTTAGTGTGGCCACTCTGATAAGCAGATTTCGCCTGCAGCAAAGCAGCCGTTTCGATTTCTTGGCGCAGTTGCACACCCTTGGTAGCGCGACGGGTAGCTTTGGCTTGCTCGTTAAACAGCGATTCCGCTTGCTCACGGTAATCCAC